>CAJWVP010000376.1 GCA_913048145.1 uncultured Rhodospirillaceae bacterium | reverse complement strand
CGCAATGCCGTCTCCTCTACGACCCATCCGCGCAATCTCGAGTTCGCGCATTTCCGCCACGGGTTCCGGGCGGCGGCGGGGACGGCGACGGAACAAAAGCATACTCCTGATCACTTTGGTTGCATTGTTGACCCCCAGGAAGCGGAAGTCCATAAGGCGCTATGCCAATCCACGCTGAGAAACGGGTACTGCCTTATACACCCGCCCAATTGTTCGACCTGGTCGCAGACGTGGAGCGATATCCAGCATTCCTACCGTGGTGCGTGGCTGTCCGCGTACGCCGCCGAGAAACTGCGGAATCCGCCGACGGCGGCGACGAGTTGCTGGTCGCTGACATGGCCATCGGTTTCAAGGTTTTTCGTGAACGCTTTACCACACAGGTCCAATGCCGACGACCAGACCGCATCGATGTCACGTATACGGATGGACCGTTCCGATACCTCAACAATCACTGGGTCTTTTCCCCTAAGGGGGACAATGCCTGTGAAATCGAATTTTTCGTCGATTTCGAGTTCCGCTCAGCGATCCTGCAGAAGGCCATCGGTCTGGTGTTCAACGAAGCTGTCCAGAAAATGATCGATTCTTTCGAAGCCCGCGCCGAAGTGCTTTATGGCCCATTGGTCAAATCACCCGTCTTGCGGTGATATCTGAGCGATCTTGTGCATGATAATGACCAGGTTGGGGCAGTAATATTGAGCAAGAAACCAAGGCTAAGAATGAATTGGGCGCCTTTGGAGAAGGCCGATTTCATCACAGAGCTGGGTCGTCGCGATGCCCTAGCGAGCCGACTTCCGACTGCCTCCGGCTAACCGGCGCGACCTAACCAGTAGCAACCACACGAAGGCGCTGCAGCGCCGCAACCACCGTCGCGGTCCGTACCTCGGACCGATCGCCCGAAAAGACATCCCGGAAATGCGACGTTTCCAGGCCCTCGCGGGCAATAGCCATATGAACCAACCCCACGGGTTTGTTCTCGGTTCCACCGCCGGGACCGGCAATCCCGGTGACAGAGACGGCCAATTGGGCTTTCGACCGCGCCACAGCGCCCTCGGCCATGGCACGGGCGACTTCCTCGCTGACGGCGCCCACCTTGTCAAACAAACCGACGGGCACCCCCAGCAGCGTCTGTTTAGCCTCATTCGAATAGGTCACGAACCCGCGTTCAACCACGTCGGAAGAGCCCGCGACTTCCGTCAGCGCACTGGCGATCAGGCCACCGGTACACGATTCCGCCGTCGCAACCATCAATCCTGCGGTCCGGCACGTTTCCAACACCGCAGCGGCAAGTGCGTCGACATCAGTAGAAGTCATTTCCATCCTCCATGGATCATGGCGGCATTTACGATATACAGGCCCGCACCTGCATACATGGCCGCAAGGATATCGTCCAACATGATGCCCAATCCCGCTTTAACCTTTTGATCAGCCCAGCTGACTGGCCAGGGTTTGTAAATGTCCACCAGACGGAACAACCCGAAACCAACAACAAACAACACCGGATCAGGGGCGACAGCGGCAAGGGTCAACCATTGCCCCGCCACCTCGTCGATGACCACAGGACCTGGGTCCTCACCCCCGAAGTGGTCAAGATAGACGTTACTGGCCCACCAGCCGACGCCGAACGCAAAGACAGCCCCGATGAGCAAAGCCACCTGTCCGCCGGCGGCGGAGATGGCCCAGGCGAAGGGCAACGCCGCCAGCGATCCCCAAGTTCCTGGCGCCTTGGGCATCAGCCCAGCACCGAACCATGTCGCTAATAGAATCGACGGTGAACGGAACGCTTGATTCGCGTTTGGGAGCGGCGATTTGATCATCTGAAGTTCTAAACTCTCCGGTCATATCGCAGCGCAATGACCAACGAATCGGCGGAATTCCAGTTTTTCGCCGAATACTGGATCGCGCAAGCAATATTGGCTTGCATGGCTTACACCTTGTCGATATTTTTTTTTATCTCTTAAGGGTTGAGTTTTGGCAAAATTCAATTTGCTTGGAGAGCCAGGAAGAGCATCGCACAAGTCTGTCGCGATTTAACAATAGAAGATAATGGCTCCATACGATGGAAGGGATGCGTTGATGGAACAA
>CAJWVP010000375.1 GCA_913048145.1 uncultured Rhodospirillaceae bacterium | reverse complement strand
CAAACGCCGGAAATAAGTTTCTCAAGAAAGGTCGCCTTCAACTCTTCAGACCCATGGTGACTTAGGAGTTCGACGGCGCCGAGGGTCAGCATGGGGTTGAGCATGAAGGACAAATTCGAGGCGTGATAGATCTCGGAAACTGAGGTCGCCAGTAGCCACGGTAGCGCCTGGCCACCGTAATTCGCATCGCAGGGAAGACCGTTCCAGCCGCCTTCGATGAATTGCGTATAGGCTTCCTTGAAGCCCTTTGGCGTCCGGACGACCCCGTTTTCCAGCACGCACCCCTCGATATCGCCGGAATGGTTCAGCGGCGCCAGGACCTCTGATCCAAACTTACCGGCTTCCTCAAGGATTGCATCGACGAGGTCCGGCGTTGTCTCCTCGCACCCGGGAAGGGCGGTGACCTGGTCCAGACCGACGAGGTCATTGATGACAAACCGTATGTCGTCCAAAGGCGCGCTGTAATCAGCCATGTCCAGGTTCCTCACTCATTTGACGGGTCAAAATAGGCCGGGTGCTCCGGGGTCGCAAGGACCGGAATGAGGGGGTTAGAGATCACGCCATATGCTCAAGGCGGCGAGCGTCAAGACGCCGGCGAGCGTGCTGGGAAGAAGGCGGCGGCGAAAGAGGAAAAACACTACGATCGCGCCGCCAACGGCAAGGATCCGATCGAGCAATAACGTGTCGCCAAGAGGCGTCGAGGGGAAGAAGATGGCGCGCACCATAAGGCCGCCAACCAGGGCCTGACCGACACAGGCAAACCAGTGAAAGATCGGCGTATTTGCTTCGACGCGACCGGAAATGGCGACGCCCGCCAGGCGCGTTAGGAAAGCGGCCGCAAACGCCACGCCCAAGAGTACTAAGGGATCAGTGGGGGATACCTCTCCGATCATTCGCCGGCCTTTTTCTTGTGCTCACCGGCCAAAAGAAATCCTACTGTTCCAGCGCCCAACCCGCCGATGGCTAAACCCCATTCCACCGACCACGTCATCAATGCCGGTACGGCCCCAGCGCCGGCGGCAAAGGCCAGGTAACTGCTCAAGCGGCGCACCGACAACATGATCAAAACCAAATACAAAGGCGTTAGGAGGAGAAGCGTCGGCTGCAAAGCCTTCGGCAGATATCGAACGCCAAAATATCCGACCACGGCGCCCAATAGCGCCGCCGTCAGGACAGTAATGCTGAAGGCGACGAAATAACGTCGCCGCATTTCCAAAGGCACCTGGTCACTGGTTGCCAGGATATGCACCCAGGTTGTAGGTGACATGAGTTGCGCAAGGGTTAAATCTGCTCCCCAGCGGATGCCGGGCCGGGTCCGCACCATGGGGATCGCGGTAACGACCATCGGAATGTTCCGGACGTTGGCGAAAGCGATGGCTACGATCATGGCCCACACGCCGCTCATAGTGACCATCATTTCATTGAAGGCCATAAGGGCTGGCATCGACCAGATTAACAAGACTGAGGCGATCATAACCCAAAGCTCCATACCAAGGGCTTCGGTCAGGGCACCGAAACTAGCTAGGGCGCAGAACAGGCCCATCGCGGGCATACCCAATGCGGCCTTTAAGCCGGCCCAACAGGGGCGGGTCATACTAGGCGTGTTCATGGTTGGCTTAGTCCAGTACTTCAGCACGGGCCAATATGGCGTGCAAAAGCACTTGACAGCCAGCCGCGCAGTCCACGGGTGTGGCGTTTTCGATTTCGTTATGGGAGATGCCGTTCTCGCAGGGAACGAAGATCATCCCGGTCGGCGCGACACCCGCAATATAAACCGCATCGTGTCCAGCCCCGGAAACAATATCCATATGTTCAAATCCGGCCGCTTTCGCACCTTCGCGGACGGCTTCAACGCACCCGTCTTCGAAGGGTGTCGGTGGAAAATACCAGAAGTCGACGATATCGATCCGCACTTGGTTCTCTTTCGCCAAGGTGGCGCAAAAGGCCTTTAACGTCCGATCCATGTTGCTGAGCGTCTCATCCACCGGGTGGCGAAAATCCACTGTCAGAAAAACGCTGCCCGGAATCACGTTTCGCGAATTGGGGCTAACCAGCATCTGTCCAACTGTGGCGCAGGCGTGGGGTGGATGATGGAGGCCGATCCGATTGACCTCTTGGACGATCTTCGAGGCCGCGAACAGGGCGTCACGTCGAACTGGCATAGGGGTCGGCCCGGCGTGGCTT
>CAJWVP010000374.1 GCA_913048145.1 uncultured Rhodospirillaceae bacterium | reverse complement strand
CAAAATCGTTGAGTCTAGTCCAAAACGAGCGGAATCTATTGCCATGAAGCTCGACAAAACCATGGTTTTGCAAGGCGATGTCCTTGATTGGGAAATCCTTGAAGAAGCTGGTGTAGCTAACACGGAAACAGTGGTGGCTGTAACTAACGACGATGAAACCAACATCCTCGCGTCACTCCTGGCGAAGCGATATGGATGCCAACGCGCAATCACGCTGATCAACAAGGGTACATACGAATCCCTCATCAATTCGTTGGAAATCGACGTTACTGTGAGTCCCGGAAATATTACGGTTTCCACCATCCTTCAACATATCCGACGCGGACGTATCCATTCGGTCCACACGCTGCGTGAAGGTTTCGGCGAACTGATCGAAGCAGAGGCGCTGGAAACATCCGAGTTGGTTGGCAAGCCGTTGCGCGAGGTTAATCTGCCCAGCGGCGTCTTGTTGGGTGCCATTGTCCGGGATGGCGAAATGATCTGCCCGGGCGGTTCAACGGTCGTTGAACCGCATGACCGGGTCGTGCTATTTGCGGCAGCTGAAGCCATCCGAAAAGTTGAATCCATGTTTTCGGTTCAACTCGAATATTTCTAAACAAAGGGGATTGGGCATGGCGCGCATTGCCTATGTGAACGGACAATATGTGCCGCATCGGAATGCGGCAGTTCACGTTGAAGATCGGGGCTACCAGTTCGCGGATGGCGTTTACGAAGTGTTTGCCGTCATGGGCAGCAAGCTAATCGGCGAACAGGGTCATTTGGACCGCTTGGCACATTCGCTCAGCGAGTTGCGGATCAAATGGCCTTTGAGCCGCGCCGCTCTGATGGTGGCCGTAAAAGAGATCGTCCGGCGGAATCATGTGCGGGACGGCCTCGTTTATCTGCAGGTAACCCGAGGTGTCGCACCACGCGATCATCCGTTCCCGGCCCATTCCGAAAGCGCCCTCGTCATCACAGCACGCAAATCGGGCCCCATGGACAAGGACGCCCTGCGAACCGGTGTCAACGTAATTACAATTCCAGATATCCGCTGGCAGCGATGCGACATCAAGTCGGTGGCTCTGTTGCCGAATGTTCTTGGCAAGCAACAAGCCCGCGACGCCGACGCCTTCGAGGCCTGGCAGGTGGACGACGAAGGATACGTGACGGAAGGGACGTCGACGAATGCCTGGATAGTCACTGCCGACGGCGATCTGGTGACACGCAACGCCAGCACCTCCATTTTAAATGGCGTGACCCGGCTTTCCGTGCTCGAGGCCACGGCCGAGGCCGGTATCGACATTATGGAGAGACCGTTCACTCCCGAAGAAGCCCTGGCGGCCCGCGAGGCCTTCATTACGAGTTCGACATCGCACGTAAAAGCCGTGACGCGTATCGACGGTCAGTCCATCGGAAACGGACATGTTGGCGAGTTGACCAACCGTGTTTTGGATGCCTACGTCGAATACATGGAGACCCATGGGGGCCCAAGAACCACGGACACCTGGAATTGAGCGGGCAGGGTTCAGAAACGCCAATCCCTAATCCAAGTGCCGTAATCTTCGACTGGGACAATACCCTGGTCGATACCTTCCCGGTCATTCGTGATGCCCTCAACACCACACTTTTGGCGTTTGGACATGCCCCATGGACCATGGATGAGACCCGCCAGCGAGTCCGCCGGTCTGCGCGCGAGAGTTTTCCTGAGCTCTTCGGCGACGAGTGGGAGCGCGCAATGGATCTATTCTATAATCGCTACTACGAAATTCATACCGAGAAGCTGGAAATCATCGCCGGCGCGCGGGAGTTGATCGAACGCCTTGCGTCCAAGTCATTGACCCTATCGATTGTAAGCAACAAACGCGGCGACGTCTTGCGCGCAGAGGTAGCCCATCTTGGTTGGAAAAACTATTTCAGTGCAATCGTCGGTGCCAACGATGCCCCGCGAGACAAGCCGGCTCGTGACCCCGTGGACCTGGCGCTTTCGGGAACAAATATCCCAACCGGACCCCACGTCTGGTTCATTGGCGATGCCGACATTGATCTTGAATGCGCCAAGAATGCAGACTGCACAGCCATTCTGGTCGGGGCGCAACTGCGCGCCGCACATTCACCATATGCGGCTCAAGCGGACATTGAATTTCCAAATTGTATGGCACTTTCCAATTTCCTCGATAAACTGTAACCTGGTTATGTTCTTAGTCTAGATCAAATCAGG
>CAJWVP010000373.1 GCA_913048145.1 uncultured Rhodospirillaceae bacterium | reverse complement strand
TCGACGTCATGTGAACCCGGATCTGGTGAGTTCGGCCGGTCTCAAGTCGGCACTCGACCAAGCTGATCAAGTCTTCAACATTGTCCAGGACACGATAATGTGTCCGGGCAAACTTTCCACCGCGCCGGAGCACCGCCATTTTCTTCCGATTACGGGGGCTGCGGCCGATCTGTCCCTCGATCGTGCCGGTCCGTTTCAGTGGCCGGCCCCAGACCATCGCCAGATAGGACCGTTCAATGGAATGGTCGGCAAATTGTTTAGCCAACCCCTGGTGCGCCAAATCGTCCTTCGCTGCGACCAGCAATCCGCTGGTATCCTTATCCAACCGATGCACAATTCCCGGCCGTGTCACGCCGCCGATACCCGAAAGGCTGCCGCGGCAATGATGGAGTAGCGCATTGACCAGGGTGTCATCCGCGTGCCCGGCGGCCGGATGCACCACCATGCCGGCAGGCTTGTCGACGACGATGAGGTGATCATCCTCGAACACCACGTCCAGTGGGATCGCCATAGGCCACGGCGCGGCCGGCGCTGGCGGCGGAACCTGAACAACCCAAGCGTCACCTGGCCGTACCTTCGTGGCCGCATCGGTGGCCGGTTCGCCATCGCGATGGACGTGGCCCTCGGCGATCAAGGCCTGGACCCGGGCCCGCGAAAATCCCCCTAAGGCGACGGTCAAAACCTTATCCAGACGGCCGCCGGCCTTGTCATCGTCGACATGGACGGTATATGTGGTGGCTTCCGACATCCTCGCCACTCTACGGCGTCGGGGGCACGGGTCAAACAGGAACACAATATGCGTTGGCTGAAAGCATTAGTGATCGTCCTGGCAGCGTTGATCACGCTGGCCATCGGGTTATTGGGGTACGGGTTCATCAAACGGACCGAGGACCCCCACTGGCGTCTGTTCAGCGTTACCAAGACCCCCAATGCGCCAAAGTTTGAAGAGCAACCAGCCGCACCGGCGGCGACCGCGTCGGCCCCGGCCCAATCGCCACTGAGCACGCCGAACGCCGCACCCTGGGGCGATCTTCAGCTTGGCCTAGCCCCAGAGTGCCAGATCGCTCAGGTCAGAACCGAGGGCAACCGCCTCGTTCTCAGCATCGGACCAACGGGGCCCTGCAGACGGATTATGATCATCGACATGGAAGCGGGCCGCGTCCTGGGCATCGTCCGTCCGCGACCGTGATCCGGATCGCGCCAACCCATTTCGGGCAGATGATCCAAGCCGCGGAGACAGCCTATCCGAGGGAATGTTGCGGCTTATTGGCGGGCACGGAGGCCTCGGACGGCGCTGTGACGGTCACCAGGGTAGTAGCAAGCGACAATGTTCACCCGACAGACGGCAACGACCGGTTCGAAGTGGACCCTCGGGTCCGGTTTAATCTAATGCGCGAACTTGGCGAGATCGGGGACAAGCCGCAGGGTTCGGAACGCATTATCGGCCATTACCATTCCCATCCCGACCATCCGGCCAAACCCTCGGCCCATGATCTGACCTGCGCCTTCGAGCTTGCTTTCGTTTGGGTCATCATCGGCGTTGATGGCGGCACGGTGCGGTCGGTCGCAGCGCACAAGCTGCATGACCACGAAGCGGATTTTCAGCAAATTCCGTTGCGGGATGCCGATGGCTCCACCTATGCTATCGCGCCCGATCAATAACAGAGGAACGACCAACCGTGAACTTCGCGAGTGACAACATCACTGGCGCATCGGATGAGATCCTTGACGCCCTTGTAAGAGCCAACGCGGGCCATGCGATGCCCTACGGCAACGACGACCTCACCGCTCGGGTGGAAGAGCAATTGTCGGAATTGTTCGAAACGGACTTGAGCGCCTTTCTGGTGGCCACGGGCTCGGCCGCCAATTCCCTGGCCCTGTCGGTGATGACCCCGTCCTACGGCGCCGTACTGTGCCACTGGAACAGTCATATTTTTGAAGATGAGTGTGGCGCACCCGAGTTCTTTACCGGCGGCGCGCGCATGGTGCCGGTGGACGGACCGGACGGCAAAGTTGACTTGCAGGATCTGGCTATCAAGGCGGCGCGCGGTGCCGGCGACGTGCATATGCTGCAACCATCTGCTGCCAGCATCACCCAAGTTACGGAAATAGGCTCGCTCTATACGGTGAACGAGATCGCGGCAGTGGCAGACGTATGCCGATCACACAATTTGAAGCTACATATGGACGGTGCGCGGTTTGCGAACGCTGTCGTGGCGCTGGGCTGCACGCCCGCCGAAATGAGCTGGAAGGCCGGCGTCGAAGTGCT
>CAJWVP010000372.1 GCA_913048145.1 uncultured Rhodospirillaceae bacterium | reverse complement strand
CCACCAGCGCCGGCGCCGGCAAGACGGCGATTCGGATGTTCCCATTTATGGCGAGATCGCGGCCTGTCATCTCCTTGACCCGCCGGGCAACATCATCCTTGTAGTTGTTCCAGTCGATGAATCTGGGACCGACAAGAACGGCTGCCATGGTCAGAAAGATAAGCCCGAATAGAACGCCAAAAATTTTGCGCACGTAATCCACCTGGTAGGATCGTTGAGCATCGGTGCATGCCGACGAATCTGCAGCACCTAAGTCGAATTTAGTTTGCCATCTCCCTCACGACAACACCAGCAGCGCACGGAAATCGTTGACGTTCGTGAATGTGGGACCGGTCATGACAAGATCACCAATGCAAGCGAAGAACCCGTACGAATCATTATCCGCAAGGTGGGCCTTGGCATCGAGTCCCGCAACTCGTGCGCGGTTCAGGGTATCGGGCGTGATTCGCGCCCCCGCATTATCCTCGGACCCGTCGATCCCATCCGTATCAATGGCTAGGGCATGGATCCGAGGATCGCTGTCCAGGGCCAAGGCCAGGGCCAACATGTATTCAGCGTTTGGGCCACCACTACCGTTGCCGCGCATGGTGACCGTCAACTCGCCGCCGGAAAGATAGAGCCGTGGCCCACCGTCGCCCGCCTGCGCCATTGCCGCATGATCGCGCGCCACGTCCCGGGCCTCACCCTCCAACCGGTCACTCAACGTGATTACCTCCACCTCTGCAGCGCGCGCCACAGCAGCAGCGGCATCCAGGCTAGCCTGCGGCCGGGCTACCATCCGCTGCTCTGTACCCATGAACGCAGGATCGTCAGCCTCTGGCGTCTCCTCAGCGCCATGATCCAAATGGTCACGTACCGAGGCCGGCACATCGATGCCGTATTTGTCGACAACCGCACGTGCATCGGCGAACGTCGTTGGATCAGGTACCGTCGGACCGGAGCCAATGACACCCGGGTCGTCGCCGGGCACATCAGAAATCATCAGTGTTACCAGATGAGCCGGCTGCACGGCGCGCGCCAGATGGCCGCCCTTCACCGCCGAGAGGTGTTTGCGGACCGTATTGATCTCCGTAATGTTGGCACCCGAACGCAACAGTAGGCGATTGACTTCCTGCTTATCTTCGAAGGAAATGCCCTCTGCCGGCTGGATCAAAAGGGCCGAAGCGCCGCCCGACATCAGTGCCAGGCACATATCGTCAGGACCAAGATTCTGGGCAATAGCCAGGATGCGCGATGCCGCTTCCCGACCTGCCGTGTCAGGAACCGGATGCGCGGCCTCGACGATCTCTATGCGCTCACAGGGCACGTTGAACCCGTAGCGGGTCACGATCAGGCCAGACAAATCACCTAGCCAATTTTCCTCCACCGCCTTCGCCATGGCTGCAGACGCCTTGCCGGCGCCCAACACCACGGTACGACCCTTGGGTGGCGGAGGCAGGTGCGGCGGCACCGCCTCCAGCGGGTTCGCGGCGCCAATGGCCGCGCGCATCAGGTCATCCAGAAAGACATGGGGCTGGTCAGGATTGAAAGAAGCCATTGGATGATTGGCTCAGACCCGAATTACCTTACCCGGGTTCATGATGTTGTCCGGATCCAGTGCCATCTTCAAGGTCCGCATGACACTGATGGCGTCGCCATGCTCGGCTATCAGGAAATCCATCTTATGCACACCAACCCCATGTTCCCCCGAGCAGGTGCCGTCCATGGCAAGCGCGCGGAGAACCAGGCGTTCATTGAGCTCATCCACTCTCCGCGCCTCTTCGGGATCGTCGGGATCAAAAATCGGGCTCAAATGGAAATTACCGTCGCCTACGTGGCCAACAATAGGTGCCAGCACACCTGTTTCATCTATATCCTTTCGGGTTTCCATGATGCATTCCGCGAGCCGAGAGATAGGGACGCAAACATCGGTGGCGTAAACCGTCGCACCGGGACGAAGGGCCTTACAGGCAAGATAAGCGTCATGGCGTGCCTGCCAAAGCTTGTTACGCTCTTCCGCATGCGCGGTCCATTGAAAATCGGCGGAACCGAATTCGCCAGCAATCTCTTGTACCGTTTCCGCTTGTTCCTGGACACCCGCTTCGGTGCCGTGAAATTCGAAAAACAAGGTTGGCTGAACCGGGTAATCTAGCCCCGAGTACTTGTTCAAAGCATCCATTTGGATATCATCCAAAAGCTCCACCCGGGCAATAGGCACGCCGGACTGGATGGTCAATATCACCGTGTTAACCGCCGATTCCAGATCCGGGAAGGAGGCGACCGCCGCCGAAATTGCTTCAGGAATACCGTAGAGGCGAAGCGTGATTTCTGTGATCACGCCCAAGGTCCCCTCCGACCCCACGTAGAGCCGCGTCAGGTCATACCCAGCGG
>CAJWVP010000371.1 GCA_913048145.1 uncultured Rhodospirillaceae bacterium | reverse complement strand
CCGACGTCAACGGCAAAAGAACATTTCGAAGAACACGAATCACTAGTCTTCGCTGGCGAAACCGAGGCGACGGTCCGCCAGGCCCTAGCCTATCACGGCGTACCGACCTGGCTCAGCAACCGGCTCTCGAAGGCTGCCGCCACGATTGACGGACCCACCCCCCAACAGTCCTTCGCCGCTGCCTTGGAACGGCATTTTGCCTTTGCCGACATCAATGACCATTGGATCTCGGCGCCCCTTATCCTCGTAGGCCCCTCGGGAAGCGGAAAAACGGTCACGGCGGCGAAGTTCTGTACGCGCGAATGCCTGGCAAAACGCCCCGTCGCTGTGATCAGCGCGGACACGAAACGGGCTGGCGGCGTCGAACAGTTGGCCGCATTCGCGCGGATTCTGGATATTGAGTTAGTCACCGCAGGTGACGCTGACACCCTCCGCCAGGCCATCGCCAAGTTGGGCCAGCGGGGCGCCCGGGTTCTGGTTGATATGCCGGGGACCAACCCCCTTGATGGGCATGACATGAAGCATTTGGCGACCTTGGTGAAAGCAGCCAACGGTAATGTCGCCCTGACCCTGGCCGCCGGCGGCGACTCGCTGGAGGCCATTGACCTGGCCAAGGCCTACCAGGAAGCAGGGGCGGAACATCTGATCGTCACCCGCATGGACATGGCGCGCCGCTATGGCGCCATCCTGACCGTCGCCGAGGGCGCCGACCTTGCTCTGACCAATATCAGCATCTCGGCCCAAGTGACCAATGGCCTGATCGACATCACTCCAATCGGTCTGGCGCGTCTGATGATGCCGCACACCGAACCCTCCACTCCACCATCCGATGATTCCGAGGTTGCGACATGAATAGCGAAATCCCCGTTCCCCAAACCGCCCGCGCCAAGAAGCGCAACATGATCGCCATCGCGTCGGGAAAGGGCGGTGTCGGCAAGACCTGGTTCTCCATCACCTTGGCCCAGGCGCTAGCCAAACGTGGCTGTCGTGTCTTGCTGTTTGACGGTGACCTCGGGTTGGCCAATCTGGATATTCAGTTGGGGCTGATGCCGAAACAGGACCTGTCCGCCGTGATCGCCGGCCGGCTCACCTTGAACCAGGCCGTGGTAGATTTTACCGGCGGCGGGTTCCACGTGATCGCCGGTCGGTCGGGGTCAGGTGGCCTGGCAAACATCGCCTCCAGCCGACTACAAATGTTAGGTGATGATCTCAACCTTATGGCCGCTAATTACGATTTCGTGCTTCTCGACTTGGGTGCAGGGTTGGAACGGACGGTCCGACAACTGGCCCACAACGCCGGCACATGCGCGGTGCTGTTGACCGATGAACCGACGTCGCTGACGGACGCATATGCCTTCATCAAGGTGACCCTCGCGGAACGGCCTGAGATTAATTTTCAGGTTGTCGCAAACGGGGTCAATTCAACACGCGAGGGCGAACGCACCTACAATACTTTGTTAAAGGCCTGCCAGGGGTTCTTGAAGATATCACCACCGCTGCTGGGGACGATCCGTCGCGATCCGCGGGTCAAGGAAGCCATCCGCAACCAGATCCCTCTATTGACCCGCTATCCCAACACGGAAGCCGCCGAAGACGTAGAAAAGATAGCTACAACTCTGGTATCATCCTAGATCGCATCTGGCGTCTGTGTCGGGCGCGGATGGCCATCTCTGGTATGAGATGTGAAAGAAGACCAATATGTCTACCGTCACACCACCGCCACCACCACCACCACCCGTGGTCCAGACCGCGGCGCAACCGTCGGCGATCGTTTCCAACCCGCCGGCCAGCTTGACGTCGGTGGCCGCCGGCACCCGCATCGACGCGATCATCGTCGCGACCACGCCGGACGGCCGGGTCGAGGTGGAAAGCCGCCTTGGCCGGTTCTTGTTGCAGCCTAACGTCACCCTGCCGAAGGAAGGCCCCATTGAATTGCAAGTCCAGACGTTGACCCGGCATCTGTTCCTAGCGATTACCTCCATTCACGGGAAGCAGCCCCATGCTGCGCTACGCAGTCTCGGATTGATCGGACAGCCACGCGCCCAGAGCGCCCCTCAACCGGCCGGAGCGCAAGGCAGCGCCGGGACACCCACAACGGCCGCCACCTTGACAGTTGGATCCACTCTGACGGCCACGATTTTGAAACCAACCCGGACCAGCACACCAGCAGCACAATCACAATCGGCTCCGAGCGGAACCATCGTGGCAGCCGGAAAAATGCGGGACGGCAAGGGAAGTTTGGCTGCAGTTGCCCCGCCCGGCGCCTGGCAGGGCCGGGGCGCGCCGACCTTGGGCGCCGTCCAGGCAGCTGTTTACGGCAACCAATCGGCTACACCAATAAGTCCAATAGGCTCAACCCTGATGCCATCAGGTGACGCATTCTCGATACGCATTAAAGCCGTCGACCCACCAATGCCGGGAAGAAATCCGCCGGTTCCA
>CAJWVP010000370.1 GCA_913048145.1 uncultured Rhodospirillaceae bacterium | reverse complement strand
TATGGCCCAAATGGATCACTTCCGCCCCCGCGCTCTGCAGGATGCGGCGCATGATGTTGATCGACGCATCGTGACCGTCGAATAGTGATGCGGCAGTCACGAAGCGGATCGGAAACTTCGGCTCATAAAGTTTGGAATTCTTAGCGTGCCTAGCAATACCGTCATCAGGCATCGCGTCTCTCCCCGTGTTGGCGTTCGCATGTGATCCACATCGTCATGGTCCGTCATCGTACGTCAAGACCGCGCCTCGGAACACCCTGTGGAGGCACCTTTGATGCTGAGAAGAGAATAATCTATCAAATGTTAACGTTTACGTAAACGTCAACATTTGCGTGAGCATCTGAATGCCTGAGCTATGCGGTGCTGCAGTGTGCCGTCGCCATCCTTGCCCAACTCATTGACCTGTCGATGGTCCGCGCCGGCAAACAAACGGTGCCCACGCCGTTCTAATTAGGGACAACCAAACGTTAATTAATCGAGGATGTCTGAAATCGCATGCTTCGGGTGCGCGACACGGTAATCCGGACGCTGTCGAAACAACCGATCCCGATGCGCAACCGTCACCTCGTCATTTAAGAGCGTAGCGGTTGGATTGCTGACGCTTATGAACTGGGTCGTCGGCAAGCGCTTTAATTGCAGGATCTTCGAGGTCAAGGGGATGGTCCATTTGGGTACGGGCAAGATCGAGCGCAGGCCCTACGCGGTTATCGACGGCTGCGACAATGTGCTGCGATACGAATGTGAACGCGAACGCGAACGCGAACAGACCGCCAATGAAAAGAAGGGGTATATCGGTCCTGGGGCCAGTTGACAGGCCCTGCCCTGCCCCGGACACTTCTTTCACATGATCGATAATGGAGAGGCTGGCATGCGCCTGGAGAACAAGACCGCGCTCATCACTGGCGGCACCAGCGGCATTGGCCGCCGGGTCATCGAACGATTCACCGAGGAAGGAGCCAAGGTGGCATTCACTGGACGCCGTGCTGATCTGGGTGCCGAGGTGGCCTCGGTCACTGGCGCCTCGTTCATCCAGGGTGACGCCGGCAACGCCGATGACGCGGCGAACGCTGTGGCGACTGCCATCGAACAGCTGGGTGGGCTCGACATCCTCATGAACAACGCCGGCGCGCCGGCGAAACCCGCGCCTTTCGAAGACCTATCCCTGGAGAATTTCGACGCCACCATGGCGGTCCACGTGCGGGGCGCACTGGCCCACAGCCAGCACGCGGTGCGCCACATGCGGGCCCAGAAATCGGGTTCAATCATCAACGTTGGCTCAATTGCAGGGCACCGAGCCGGCTATACGGCATCCATGCTCTACGCCGTCGCCAAGGCCGCCGTCATCCATATGACCAAGTGCGCGGCTATGGAGTTGGGCGAGGATGGCGTGCGGGTGAACTGCATCTCGCCCGGCGTTATTGCCACGGGTATCTTCGCCAAGGCCATGGGTGTGGACACGGACACCGCGGAAACCACTGTGGAAAAGGTCAAACCGATTATCGCTGGCATGCAGGCAGTGCCACGCGCCGGGGAAACAGACGACATTGCCAACGCGGCTGTGTATCTTGGCTCCGACGAAGCGGGGTTCGTCAACGGCGTCGACATCGTCATCGACGGCGGCCTGATCTGGGGCCGTCGCTATTCCGAAACGTCCAAGGGTGGTGGGACATGGAGTACGCTGTTCGATTGACCTCGTGACAAACTTCCCGATCTCACTTGACTACGTTCCCACGAGCAGATCTGCGTCTCTTTAGATCTTTACGCGCTAGGGGTTGGTCTGTCGCTGTTCCTAGCGCCCTAGAAGCAAGGCCAAAACCATCGCCCGCCCAGATCTCGCCGTCAGCGGCCCCAGAAGCTTACCTAGGTGCGCGCCCTGCACGATAAGGACGCCGGCGGCCAGCACAGTTTCCGGTAGTATGCTGCCGACGGCGAAGAACGCCAGGCACAAGGCGAAGGCGATCATCGGTGGCGGACCGATCGCGAAGATGGCGATGCCCATGAGCCCTATGATCGCCGCCGCGGTGAACACGACGCCGCCGTGGGAAAGGCCGCGTCGCAATAGCCAGCCGCCCAGAAGGTTGCCAGGGATGTTGATGAACACCATGCCGGCGGTCAGAACGGTGGCTAGGCCGATCCCCAGACCTTGCATCTCGACCAGGTAGGTCGGTAGCCAGATCATCATTGAAATCCATTGCAAGGTATAGGCCGCGAACCCAAGCGCGGCGAACCAGATGCCCGGAATGCCCAGCACCCCCACCAGGCGTGCGGCCAGGGAGAACCGTGGCAAGGTTGGGCGCGCGGGTGGCGATAGATCGAGCACGCGCAGCACCGGGATTAGGCACACAAGGCAGCCAGCGGCGACCGCCAGCCAAAGGCCCCGCCAGCCAGCGGCATCGATGATCAAAGGCGCAATCAGGATTGTGAGGGTCGCACTGACCGGC
>CAJWVP010000369.1 GCA_913048145.1 uncultured Rhodospirillaceae bacterium | reverse complement strand
CGCCTTATAGAATTGCACCAGGAATCAAGCAGATTGATGTTTGAAATCCAGAGCGAGGTAATGCGGTTGCAGGGCAATATTGACGCTGCTCCCGGTCATGCGCTGGCGCGTCCCGATGACGGCAATGATGAATAGCGCCGACAGCTCCTTGCGGACGTCTCTCGTTGAGAAGCCATCCTGAAAAGCGAACGGACTGCCGTCACTGCGACCAGTACTCATTTCGTAATCTTCGCTTGAACAGTTTGCCCGTCTCGGTGCGCGGAAGCGTCTTGCGGAAATCGATGCTCCGGGGGCATTTGATAGCCGAAAGCTTTGCCCGGCAGAGTGCCATCAGTTTCTCCTCCAGGTCTTTGGAGGGCTCTTTATCGGGACCGAGTTGAATGACGGCCTTCACTTCTTCGCCGTAGTCGGGGCTCGGCACTCCGATGACCGCCACGTCCAACACCGCCGGATGGCCGATCAGGACATCCTCCGTCTCCTGAGGGTATACGTTGACCCCGCCGGAAATGATCATGAAGGACTTTCGGTCCGTCAGGTAGAGATAGCCCTCTTTATCGACGCGGCCGACGTCTCCGAGCGTTGTCCATCCCTCCAGGTTGGTGACTTGAGCGGTTTTTTCCGGATCGTTGTGGTACTCAAACTGGTGACCATTCTCGAAGTATACCTCGCCTTCCTTCCCGACGGGAAGTTCCTGGCCATTTTCGTCACAAATGTGAATGACGCCCATCTTGGCCCGGCCAACGGAACCTTCGTGGGTCAGCCATTCGGCTGTGTCGAGGCAGGTGAAGCCGTTGTTCTCCGTGCCAGCGTAGTATTCGACGATGATATCGCCCCACCATGCGATCATGTGATGTTTCACTTCGGTGGGACAGGGTGCGGCGGCGTGGATAGCCATGGTCATTGAGGACGTGTCATTTCGCAGACGGACATCGTCTGGAAGTTTCAGCATCCGGATGAACATGGTCGGTACCCATTGGCTGTGAGTGATCCTCTCCGTTTCAATGATTTGAAGCGCACCCTCCGCATCAAACTTGGACATGATGTAGGCGGCTCCTCCCATCTTCAGGGTCACCATCGTGTGGCGAAGCGGCGCCGCGTGGTAAAGCGGGGCGGGGCACAGGTAGCGGGTGTTGGCGTCGTAGCCGAACAGCGAACTAAGGAGGCTCACCAACATGGACGGTGCCTCTAACGGCTCACCGGTGAGTGGCCACTTGACACCCTTTGGCATGCCAGTGGTGCCCGACGAATAGAGCATATCCAGGCCCTGTACCTCGTCGTCGATGGGTGTTTCGCGTTGCGCTGCCAAGGCCTTGGGCCAGCTCTGCATTTCTGTGTCTAAGGTCGTGTCCTCGATCAGGAACATGTGCACCTTGGGTGCTAGAATGGCGCGGAGTCTTTTTCCTACATCCAAGAACTTCTCCGATATGATGACCAGTTTAGCACCACAATCGACGGCGATATGGCTGAGCTCGTCATGGGTTAGGTGGGTGCTGGCGGTGGTGTAATAGATGCCGGCTCGGTCAGCGGCGAAACAGATTTCTAGGAACTCGCGACGATTTTCCATCAACACCATGATGTGGTCGCCGACACCAACTCCGCAGACACGCAACAGATGAGCCCCCTGGTTGGCTCGGGCCTCAAGCTGAGCAAAGGTCACGTCCTGGCCCGTGTCGCACATGCGAAAGGCTAAGCGCTCCGGTTCCCGCCGGGCCAAAACCCTGGGCTGAAATTCTTGGGAGGCCTGATCCATATCTATTATCCGGTCCGCCTAATCCGCCGAGGCAGTTTGCCTCATCCTTGCCACTCGGTCGCGTAGCATGTTTGTCGCACCATCTGTGAAGCCGGCCACCTGGGCGGCTGCCAAATGCCGGGTGAAACAGTGCGCCGGTCGGAGACCTTCCGCGCCCATGGCGTGCAATAGGCTCGGCATGTGGCGCTGGCAAATCAGGATGCACTCAACCTTTGCCTCCGCGGCGGACAGTTGGGCGTCGGCGCCCCTATCCACATCCTTGACTGCGCGGGCGACCAGTCCTTCTGCGAAGGTAAGGTCTGCCTGCGCGGCGTCAAGAGCATGCTGCCAGGACGGATGATCCATGAGGGGCACACCAAAGGTCGTTCGGCGCGCACCGTAGGCGCTGGCTTCAGTGATGGCGGCGCGTAGCATAGCGTTGCACATGGCCGCCACGTAGGCACGAGCGCCGTTGATTTCCGATAGGACTGTCTTGAACGCTTTGCCAGGCGCGACCAATTGGCAATCTTCGGCAATCTCCACCTTGTCCAAGGTAAAGCCGCCCGTGCCGATACTGGTCTGCTGAAACGGGCTGTCGATGGCGTAACGTTGGACCCCGGGCGCCGAAAGGTCGACGGCAAAGGCGCTGATCCCGCTCACATCGCCAATCTCTCTGCATTGGGCGAAAACAATGGACACCTGGGCGTGGCGGGCATTGATGATCCAGGCTTTCTCGCCG
>CAJWVP010000368.1 GCA_913048145.1 uncultured Rhodospirillaceae bacterium | reverse complement strand
GGCGGACCCGAATCACGTTCCCGCGGGAATTTATGGTGCGTCCGCGTTAAAGGCCTTGGGTGTATGGCGCGCCATGACCGGAAAGATTGCCCGCACCGCCAATGTGCGAGCCGCGTTGGCATTGGTCGCCCGCGGCGAGGCTCGGGCTGGCATCGTCTACGGTTCTGATCTTGGCGTAACGGACCAGGTGTTACGGGTCGCAACGTTTCCCGAACACACCCACCCGCCCATCGAATATACGGCCGTGGTTAGCACGCGCACCGATCGCGATGCTGTGGAGGCTTATTATGCGTTTCTGATGTCAGCTGATGCGCAAGCCCGGTTTGCGGCGAATGGTTTCCTGCCGACGAGCGGGTCTTAAGGAGAGCTGCGCTCCATGGCATTGAGTTCACTCGAAATGGAAGCGCTGCGGCTCAGTCTCCAGGTCGCTCTTTGGGCCATCGGCGTCAGCCTTCCGCTCGGTATTGCCATGGCCTGGATATTGGTAAGAAAAACGTTTCCGGGTCGAATTCTTCTGGATGGCATTGTCCATCTGCCGTTGATCGTTCCTCCAGTGGTTGTCGGTTATCTATTGTTGGTGATCATGGGGCGCCGGGGATTGATTGGAGCGTGGCTTTGGGACACGTTTCAGATCAGCATCGCATTTAGTTGGCAGGGCGCGGCCGCGGCGGCAGGTGTCATGGCCTTTCCTTTATTGGTCCGGTCCATTCGCCAGGAATTGGAAGCCGTAGATCCAAAATTGGAACAGGCGGCCTGCACTCTGGGTGCGCGCCCCTTTGTGGTTTTCGTCACCGTGACCTTACCCTTGATAGTGCCGGGAATTTTAACCGGCACCATCCTGGCCTTTGCACGTTGCCTGGGTGAGTTCGGCGCGACCATCACCTTCGTCTCCAATATTCCAGGCGAGACCCGGACCCTACCCCTGGCGCTCTATACGGCCGTGCAATCACCTGGCGGCGAAGGCGCTGCGTTACGCCTTGTGATGATTTCCGTGGCACTGGCGTTAGGGGCCTTGATAACCTCCGAATACCTGACACGAAGGACACGCAAGTGAGCACGTCACCCGCCCTTCATGTCGCCATCAAGCATCAAGTGGGGAGCTTCAAGCTGCAGGCTGAATTCTCGGCCGCCCCCGGATTGACGGCGTTCTTCGGACGATCTGGATCGGGAAAGACGACGCTGGTCAATCTAATTGCTGGCTTGGCAACGCCGAGGGCCGGTCGAATCGAAGTTGGTGACGACGTCCTTTTCGATTCCGATAAGCGGATAAACGTGTCCCCGGAACGCCGTCGCGTCGGATACGTCTTCCAGGAGGACCGACTTTTTCCCCATATGACGGTGCGCGGTAACCTCACTTACGGGCAACGGTTCCGCAATAAAGCGACAAGACGCCATTACTTGGAAGATGTCACGGATCTCTTGGATATTGGCACCCTGCTCGACCGCCGACCAGTGGGCCTCTCTGGCGGCGAACGGCAACGCGTTGCCATCGGCCGCGCGTTGCTGAGCTCTCCCGACATTCTGTTGATGGATGAGCCGTTGGCCTCCCTCGACAGCGCTAGAAAGAGCCAAATCCTGCCGTTTATCGAGCGGCTTCGCGATGATGTCGGGATCCCCATCGTATATGTCAGCCACGCGATCGACGAAGTGGTGCGCTTGGCCGACACCATGGTGATCATGGATAACGGGTCGACCGTCGCCGCCGGTCCAGTCGAAGACATCATGAGCCGCCTGGACCTCCGTCCGCTGACTGGACGCTATGAAGCGGGCGCCGTTTTTCCGGTCACAGTTGCAGGGCAAGACAAGACTTATGGTTTGACCGAACTCGCGTTTCCAGGGGGGCGGTTATGGGTGCCAGCCCTGAACCAAGCAATGGGTTGCAAGATGCGCATGCGTATCCGTGCGCGGGATGTGTCGCTAAGTCTTGGCCAACCAATGGATTCCAGTTTTCTAAATATTGTTGAGGGGAACGTAGTAGAAATAAGGCCGGAGGCTGGTCCACAAACGGACATTCTCGTGGACGTGGGCACACCGTTGATCGCCAGAGTAACGCGGAAATCGGTTGCTGCTATGCGTTTGCAGCCAGGCACCAAGGTTTTCGCCTTGATCAAGGCGGCTGCGATCGATCGCCATGCCATGGGTCTCGGTGGGACCCGGCAGCGCCAGAAATACTAAAGAGATTTTCTGCTCCCAATCTGCAAATTTCTATCCAAAAAAAACAAAAAAAACGTATCGTTATATTTATTCGAAAAATTACGAGACTGTGTCATCATGCGGCAAACCTTTAGGAAGGTTACCCTCATTGGGATGACGAGATCGATGGTTAGTGGGAACTTCAATGCCAACAATTAAATATCTGCTCTGGCCGATCTTAGTGACAATTGCCGGTCTGGCTGGGTGCTTCTGGTTTGGTTGGGCCTACACAGGTAACATGGTTGGGGCGCTCTCTTATTTGTTCATCGGCGGCGTTCTCTCTGTCTTGGAAATTTCCCTTTCTT
>CAJWVP010000367.1 GCA_913048145.1 uncultured Rhodospirillaceae bacterium | reverse complement strand
ACGTCATGAGCGGAGCCTGAATGCGTACCGGCGCAGTCTGTTCAACGCCAGCCTTAGTCGCTAGGTTAGCCATGCGTTCAAACGCATTGATGTAGTCGGGACGGCAATCCGGATAGCCAGAATAGTCCAGCGCGTTGACGCCAATGAAAACATCTTGGGCGCCCGTGACCTCAGCCAAGGCAAGAGCATGAGACAAAAAGATCGTATTACGGGCCGGCACGTAGGTGACTGGGATTTCGCTAGCGCCGGGGGCACGGCCTTTGGGCACATCAATGTCATCGGTCAGTGCGGATCCGCCGTATATACGCAGGTTCAACTCGGCAATCACATGGCGGTCGACGCCAGCCGCTTGGGCCAGCGCTTCAGCCGCCAACAATTCCTCGTCATGACGTTGGCCATAATGGAAACTGATCGCAGCAATCTGAAAACCCTGCTCACGGGCAATGGCAAGAACGGTGGCCGAGTCCAGACCACCGCTCAACAGAACGACGGCGGTCGGCGCCACACTCACGTCGTCGCCGCCTCGCGCCGGCGGATAAACCACCAGACCAGTAGCGCACCCAGCATCTTGGACGCCGTCATGGCCAGCGCACCTATCACCGACAGATGGCCGATGATGCCCAGGAACACAATGCTGTCTAGCGGCGTCCCAACGGCGCTGGAGATCAGGACACGCTGTCTGAACGGAAGGCCCGTGAAGGAATAAACGGCCCAATCGGCGAATTCGGAGATCAGAAACGCGGCTAGGCTGGCCACGGCGACAAAGGGATCGGCCATGACGTAGCTGAGCACAGCTGCGATCAACATGGCGATGATCACCCGGTGGCCTATCTCACGCTGCGCGAAATCCCGGGCCACAAAAATGAAGCCGACGACCAGTGACATTGGGGGCCACTTTTCGTCACCGGGGATGTCCACCAGCGGCACCACCGAGAACCCCCAATTGACTAGGACAATCAGGCCCACATAGAGAATGGAAAATTTGATCTGCATCACGTTTCCTTTGAGGGTTAGCCCACTACCATGGTCTATTATGGACCTCTATATAAGATCAAAATGCGGGCCGTCCAGCAAATGAGTACGACGTGAGCGATATCAAGAAACGAATACGCGACCAAGCTTTAAGGGGGGGGTTCGATGCCGTGGGCTTCACGCCCGCCACTGCGGCCCGTAAGGATCGCGAAGGCTGGCACGCATTTATCAAGAAAGGCTGGCACGGCGACATGGATTGGCTGGCCCGGGACGACGGCCGGCGTGGCGATTTGCAAGCCATCATGCCGGACGCAAAGACCGCGATCGTATTAGCGGCCAACTACGGTCCCGCCGGCGATCCCCTGGCAACCCTAGAGTGGACGCGCCACGGCGCTATTTCCATCTACGCCCAAGCGGCGAAGGACTATCATGATGTCCTGAAGAAACGCCTCAAGCGCCTCGGGCGATGGCTGAAGGAAACGGAGGGTGGCGACCTCAAGGTTTTCGTCGACACTGCGCCAGTGATGGAAAAGCCGTTGGCTCAACGCGCTGGGATCGGCTGGCAGGGCAAGCATTCCAACCTAGTGTCTCGGACATATGGGTCCTGGTTGTTCTTGGGCGAGATCGTCACCTCGTTGGATATAACGCCGGACCTGCCGGAACCGGACCACTGCGGGTCTTGCCAGGCCTGCATGGACGTGTGTCCCACAGATGCGATACCCGCACCTTACAAACTGGATGCGACGCGCTGCATTTCTTACCTGACCATCGAGCACAAAGGTGCAATCGCGCCAGAACTCATGACCCGCATGGGCAACCACATCTATGGCTGCGATGACTGTCTAGCCGTGTGTCCTTGGAATAAGTTTGCCCAAACCACATCCGATCCGGCGTTTCTCCCACGTGCCGAACTGACAGCGCCCCGTCTTGAGGATCTGGCAGACCTGGATGACGCCGATTTCCGACAGCTGTTCGCGGATTCGCCCATCAAGCGGACGGGCCGGAACCGGTTCCTCCGCAACGTTCTTATCGCCATGGCCAACAGCGGCGACCGCGATCTGGAACCGCTTGCCCAGCACCTGGCCGGCGATGCGTCAGAGCTGGTCGCTGAAACCGCACGATGGGCACTGGCGCGCTTTAGCAAGATGGACGACGGAGTTGACGACGAATTCGGGGCAGCTAACCTTTCTTCGTCGTCTGTTACCTAGATGGCATCCGGCACAACCCACATCGGGCAAGAGGTGCTCTTTATGCGGCGATTTCTGGTTCTTGGCTTTCTGGCGCTTTACGTCCTTGCCCAGCCAGCCAACGCGCAAACCGCCACGGTCGGCACTAAAAAGGGGACCGTGTTCAAGGACTGCGGCACCTGCCCGGAAATGATCGTCGTCCCGAAGGGCCTCTACATCATGGGTTTCGGCGGCAAGAACCGCCACGGCCCACCACGCCGCCTCACCGTTGAGAATGACTTCGCCATCGGGCGGTTTGAAATCAAGTTCAATGAATGGTTCGCCTGCGTGTCGGAAAAGGGCTGTCGCCACAAACCC
>CAJWVP010000366.1 GCA_913048145.1 uncultured Rhodospirillaceae bacterium | reverse complement strand
CTGAACTGCGGCTTCGGCATTGACACGTTCGTCGATAATCCGCGTCTTGGCCCCGCGTACGAGTCGAGAGTCGCTGAGCATTTGCTGATAGGCATCGAGAAGAAACCCAAGCTCTTCCGAGGCAGTGCCAGGAAGATCCCCGGTTCGGTTCTGGAGGCGACGAATTTGTCGGCGAGCCAGTTCAACGGCCTTCTCCAACCGCAATTCCTCGTCTGGAACCTCGGCCTTACGTAGTCTGCGCTCGGGAACCTCTAGGCCGCCCGTCTCGCGTAAATACGCAACGCCAATGGCGATTCCTGGCGCGACGCCAAGCCCGTGGTATTCGCGTTCCGCCGACATGCTGTTCAATCTTCTTCGAATTTAGCGTCGATCAGCCGGCATATAGCGTCCAGCGCCGCTGTCGCCTGCGCACCGGTTGCTGACAAACTGATCTGAGTGCCGGGATTGGCGGCCAACATCATAAGACCCATGATTGAGATGCCCGAAACGCTCTGGCCGCCGCGGGAAACCGTAACCTGGGCGTCAAATTCACCAGCTACTTGCGCGAACTTCGCGGCGGCGCGGGCGTGCAAGCCCCGCTTGTTTTGAATGGTCGCGACACGATGGTTGCCGTTCACGAACCGTCCTGCGCCAGCAGTTGGGAGGCAATATTAATGTACTTTCGACCGGCTTCCTGCGCGCTAGCAACCGCGTCGGCTAGGTCTGCCGTCTCACGTGCCGACGCCAGCTTGACCAACATGGGTAAGTTGACCCCAGCAATGACCTCGACGTTGGCGGTGTCTATAATCGAAATCGCTAAGTTCGAGGGGGTTCCGCCAAACATATCGGTGAGAAGCACCACGCCATTGCCATCGTCGACATCGACGGCTGATTTCATGATGTCGCTGCGCCGCTGTTCCATGTCGTCGTCGGGGCCGATGCAAACTGACAGGACGTTTTTCTGGGGGCCGACAACATGCTCGAGCGCGGCGATCAATTCATCGGCCAACCGGCCGTGCGTGACGAGAACCATTCCGATCATGCCGACCCCCAATTGCCTTGGTCTGTTCGTCGAACAAGCATCTTCGGAGCACTAGAACTTATTTTGACCGATTTTCCAAGTCCCGGTGGCGAACATGCACCTGTTCGCCTTGTTGGGCGACCCATGCCGACAGGTCCTCGGTCACGCAAACCGAGCGGTGCCGACCCCCGGTGCAGCCAACGGCGATGGTCAGATAGCTTTTGCCCTCGGCCGCATACCGAGGGAACAAAGGTGAGAGGAGAGCCTTCAAGTTGGTCAAGAAATCATCGAACCCATCATCCCGGCGAATGAATTCGGCAACCGCAGGGTCTAGGCCTGTTTGGCGGTGCAGGGCCTCTTCATAATACGGATTGCGAAGGAAACGGACGTCAAAGACCAGGTCCGCGTCCCGTGGGAGCCCGTATTTGAACCCGAACGACATGACAAAAACATTCAGGCCTGTCTGCGCATCGGTGCCGAAATGCCCTTCAAGAAGCGGCTTTAAATCAACGGGCTTCATGTCGGAAGTGTCGATGACAACCTCAGCACCGTCACGGAGAAACGCGATGTGAGCCCGCTCTTCACGTATGCCGTCGCTGACGGGACGGTCGGACGCCAAAGGATGGCGACGGCGCGTTTCTTCGAACCGCCGAACAAGGATGTCGTCATCACAGTCGATGAACAGTAGACGGACCACCAAGTCGGCGCGCGTCGCAAGGGTCTCAATCTGCTTAAGGAAGCTCTTAGCATCGAAATCGCGGGTTCGAATATCAATTCCGATAGCCATAGGCACGTTGCCAACGTTACCAACAATGAGGTGTTCGATCAACGACAAGGGTACATTGTCGATAGCGTCATATCGAAGATCTTCGAGGCATTTCAGCGCGGTCGATTTGCCGGCGCCTGAAACGCCCGTCACGAGGACCACCGGAAGGGCGTCTTTGGCACTTTGGGATTGCTCAATCATCGTAACGCATTATACGGCCAATAGTGAGTTCAAGGGCAAGCCGCACTTTTGTGACAACACTTGCTTCGAAGGGATCAAGGGTCACGGCGGGCACATCCACACCAATAAGGTCAGTCATGCGCCGGTCAGGAAACCGGGGCACGTTTTCGTGGTTCACCAGGTCCACGATCAAGCGAACAACGGTCGTCTTGAGGACGGGAACACGCAGAATGCCAAGGCCTCTGATCTCCAAGAGCCCCGCCAGTGTTTCCGGCGCGCGGGCGATCACGCTGTTGTCTGAAACCAAGAGATCGACGCGATCATCTGCGACCAGGCGCGCACCCCTGTCGATCAGCCGCAATGCCAGGTCGGATTTGCCTGCCCCCGATGGCCCACGGATGATCAAACCCGCGCCATAAAGGGAAACGCAAGTGGCATGGACCTGTTTTGCGATATCGTTACTCATACCAGGGGTAATCGCACAGTGAACCTGGCGCCAAGAATACTGCCCGCCGTATCGAACCGGTTGCCGGCGCGAATTTCACCGCGATGCGCCTCAATGATCTGTTTA
>CAJWVP010000365.1 GCA_913048145.1 uncultured Rhodospirillaceae bacterium | reverse complement strand
TGCGGGCGTGGTGAAATTGGTAAACACAAGGGACTTAAAATCCCTCGGCCTTACGGCCTTGTCGGTTCAAGTCCGACCGCCCGCACCATCAAACGCTCCTGCAGAGCGTTTGATCCTCCGGAGGGGATATCTAGGCATTGTGTGGTTGTCGCGCCGGTGGCGAATTTTATACCCCGGAGGAAATCACCGCGCGCTCCCAGCATAGGGTGACACATCCCTCAGATCGAGCTTCAGGTGAATCAGCGCTGGGCCCGAGTGGTCCATAGCGCCCTGGAGCGCAAGTTCGAAGTCTGCCGTCTTGTCCACAGTGAAAGCCGCCATCCCATAGCCGTCAGCCAGTTTGGCGAAGTCTGGGCTAACCAAGCGGGTGCCGAAGTCCCAGTTCTCGAATCGTTTCTGTTGGCCCACAAGAATCGAGCCCCAGCCAGCGTTGTCGCAAACGATGATGGTGATCGCTAATTTTTCTTGGACGATAGTCGCTGCTTCTTGGCCGGTCATTAGGAACCCACCGTCGCCAACCCAGGCGAAAACTGGGCGGTTTGGATCGGCGCAGGCCGCGCCTATGGCGCCAGGCACACCGTATCCCATGGCCCCGGAGACGGGACCGAAACTGGAGGCGGGCGCGTTACAGCGGTAGTAGCGGTGCAACCAGCGCCCGAAGGTACCGGCGTCGCAGGAGAGGATCGCATCGTCGGAGATCAGGCGTTGGAAGGTGGCGATCACCTGAGCCAAGTCAACATCACCCTGAACTGTAATCTCGCCGGGTTCGGCGAAGGCCGTTTCCTCGGCGTGAATTGAGTTGCGCCAGGCCAGGCGTTCAGTGGGTGGCGTGAAGTTGGCGAGGGCTTCGGTGAGCGCGGTCATCGCCGATTTGGCGTTGGCGCCCATTGCCACGTCGGCCTGCCATTGTGAGAATACTGCGGCGTCTGGGTAGGCCATGATCATCTTCTGATCATCGCGGATCAGCGTGTAGTCAGCGCTGGTCGCGCTGTCCAGTCGGCAGCCCATGTTGATCACCAGGTCGCAGGCTTCCCAGGCCTTCTTCTGGTAGGGCAGGCGGTTGAGCGTCAATTGGCCAAAGTAAGCCTCGTGGTCGTTTGGAAAAACGTCCTGCTGGCGATATGCGGTAATGACACCGGCGCCGGTGGCAGCGGCGAGGGATTGGAGTTCCACGTAGGCATCCTCAAAGGCGATTATCTCACCGGCCAGGATGATGGGATGGGCGGCGTCCTGGATCAGCGTTGCGGCGGTGGCGACGGCGGCCGGTTCCGCACCCAGCCTCACCGGAGGTGCAGGCTTTGGAATCACGGGTGTGCCCGTGTCGCCGTCTAGGATGTCCTTAGCTAGCGCGACCACCACGGGCCCAGGGCGACCGCTGACGGAAAGATCAAGGGCGCGTGCGGTCACGTCCGCCAATGCATCAAAAGATGCTACGTCGAACACTGCCTTAGCGATGGGGCCGTACATGCCGAGGTAATCGATCTCTTGAAACGCTTCGCGGCCTTTCTGGGCGCGTGGGATGTTGGCGATGAACAGCACCAGTGGACGGGATGCCTGCATGGCCGTGTGCACCCCCAGCGCGGCATTCGCCGCACCCGGCGCACGGCTGACGAAGACGCAGGCGGGTTTCCGCTGGATCGCTCCGGAGACCTCGGCGGCGAACACGGCGGACTGCTCCAGGCGTGTCGGCACGGCGCGGATTTCGTTCTGATGACGGCTGAGTGCTTCCAGGATCGTGACGTAGGTGCCGCCGGCGACAAAGTAAACATGTTCGACGCCTCGGGACAGCATCGTTTCAACGACGACTTCTCCGCCGTTCAGCATGATCGAACGCTCCTTGTTGAATGGTGATCAGGTCTCTGTTGAGCGTCCCGTAGAGTGGCAATGACCCGGTGGCGCAGCCTACGTTTGCGCCACTGAGGGTTCTGGCGTCGATCAAGGTAACTGCGACGAGTCACGTTCCGCAGGTCGGCATGATCAATAGCGCAGTCACGGCATCGATTATCTAATGCATAGCGATCTGTCTTGGATCGAGAAACCAGGGTTGTCATCTATAGTAGCCTCGAGAGCTATGAACTAAAAAATTTCTCCAATGGTCATTATCAGTCCCTTACTGGAGGCTTAGAACATGTAGCCGTAACGAATGCCCACATTCTCCAACCCTTCGTTTAATACTACGTTGTGCCGGCCAAATTCCGAGCCGTCCGAAGTGTTCTTCTTACAAAGACTGGCATTTGAGGAATGGTCGAAATGGAACATCAGCGCATGGCGTTTGTAGAAGCGGTATCCGGCGTTTACCGATTCCCGAAAAAGCAATCGGCAACCGAGCGACTTGGACTCGTCATCAACACCGACTAAATGGCCGTCATGGATCATGCCTCCCAAGCCGAACTCGACAAACCATCCGTCCAAGAATGACCAATCCCAGGTCAATCCCAAATAGGCCTGGCTGGTGTCGCCGCTGGAGTTGTAGTTGATGCCGATATGCGGCCTGGGTGACCACATGAAGGAAAGGAGTTCGGGCGACGGAAACAGTAGCTCAAAGTTGGTATCGATGCC
>CAJWVP010000364.1 GCA_913048145.1 uncultured Rhodospirillaceae bacterium | reverse complement strand
GACGACTACGGCCATCATCCGGTGGAAATCACCGCCGTACTTAAGGCGGCCCGCGCCGGGGCGCACGGCAAGGTCATTGCCGTCGTGCAGCCGCACCGTTACACCCGGCTCCGCGATCTGTTTGAGGATTTCTGCACCTGCTTCAACGACGCCGACGCGGTCATCGTCGCCGACGTCTACAAAGCCGGCGAAGCACCCATTGCCGGGGCCGATCGCGACGCCCTGGTGGAGGGATTGCGCCATCACGGCCATCGCATGGTCGAAGCGTTGGAAGGACCGGAGTACCTGGCGGGTGTCGTCGATAATTTGGCTGAACCCGGCGACATGGTCGTCTGCCTCGGGGCCGGTAACATCACCCAATGGGCCCACGATCTGCCCGGCCAACTGCGCGCCCGGCGGGTGGGGAGAGAGGAGGCCGCGAATGATGCCGGCTGAGCGCCTAACCTCGCCATTGATTGAACGCCTTCCTGCCGTCCGTGGACGGCTAGACTCGAACGAATCGCTCAGCCGGTTCACTTGGTTCAAGGTGGGTGGTCCGGCAGACGTCCTGTTCAGGCCCGCCGACGTCGACGACCTGTCCGCGTTCTTGGTGGGCTGCCCATTGGACGTGCCGGTGATGGTGATGGGCAATGCATCGAATATGCTGGTGCGGGACGGCGGCGTGCGCGGCGTCGTGATCCGCCTGGGCCGTGCGTTCCAGACGATCCGGATGGATGGCGAGTTCGTCCACGCGGGCGGCGGCGCGGCGGACCTGTCCATTGCCCGCGTGGCCCGGGATGCCGGGTTGGCGGGATTGGAGTTTCTGGCTGGCATCCCCGGAACCATTGGCGGCGCCGTGTTCATGAACGCGGGGGCCTACGGACATGAACTCAAAGACGTCCTGGTCTATAGCCGGGCTATACGCAGGGACGGAACCTTGGCCGATTTGCCCGCGGCCGAGATGGCTTTCGATTATCGCCGCTCTTCCCTGTCGGCTGGCGAAATCGTCATCGACGTGACGCTTAAGGGTGCACCGGGCGAAGTCGACGCTATCCGCGAACGGATGACGGATATCCAGGCGGCACGAGAAGAATCCCAACCGGTGCGCACACCAACAGGCGGCTCCACCTTCAAGAACCCGGCGGGTGGTTCCGCCTGGGAACTGATTGATGCCGCCGGTTGCCGTGGGCTGCGGAGTGGCGGTGCCATGGTATCGGAACAGCATTGTAATTTCCTGGTCAACACGGATGGTGCCACGGCGGCGGATTTGGAAACGCTCGGTGAGGAAGTGCGCCGCCGGGTGATGGCGCACGCCGGCGTTCAGCTGGAATGGGAAATCCGGCGTGTCGGAGAACCGGCCGACAGCGGATTGAGCGAGGTGACGGTATGACCAAGCACGTGGCGGTCCTCATGGGCGGCTGGTCCGCGGAACGGGAGGTTTCGCTGGTCACCGGCGCGGCCTGCGTGAAGGCGCTCCAGGATGCCGGCTACGACGTCACGCCCATTGATGTGCAACGGGACATGGGTGCGCTGATGACCCGGCTCTATCCGAAGCCGGACGCCATCTTCAACGCCCTGCACGGCCGTTACGGCGAAGACGGCTGCGTCCAGGGACTTCTGGATATCCTGGGCATTCCGTATACCCATTCGGGCCTGCTTGCGTCCGCGCTCGCCATGGACAAACCGATGGCGAAGAAGCTGTTCGCCGCTGCCGGTATTCCGATCGCGCGTCATGAAATCAAGACCCAGAAGGATATCTTGAGAGGCAACGTCATGCCAGTGCCCTACGTCATCAAGCCGGCGAACGAAGGCTCCAGCGTCGGGGTGCATATCATTCGCGAAGGCTCCAACGAACCCCTGTTTGAGGAGAGTGGCTGGCCCTTTGGAAATATGGTCATGGTGGAGGAATACATCGTCGGGCGGGAAATGACGGTTTCCGTGATGGGGGAGCGCGCCCTAGGTGTTACCGAAATCACCACGTCCCGCGGCTTCTACGACTACGACGCCAAGTATGAGGAAGGCGGCTCCACCCATGTCATTCCTGCCAATATCCCCGATGCGCTGACCGAAACCTTAATGGACTACGCCGTTAAGGCGCACCAGGCGCTCGGTTGCCGGGGCGTTTCGCGGGCCGATTTTCGTTACGATGGCGAGAATGTCTACATTCTTGAGGTGAACACTCAACCGGGCATGACACCCACGTCCCTGGTGCCGGAGCAGGCGGCATATGCGGGGATGTCCTTCGCAGATTTGGTGACTTGGATGATCGAAAACGCGGAGTGCGACCCATGAGCGAGAGCAAGAATAAGGTGCCGCGGGCGTTGGCCACGGCGGGTCAACCCCGTCGTAAGGTCCGGACGGTTATTACCAGGACACGGGTGACCGCCGCCATGGTCGTTGTGCTCGTCACCCTGGTTGGCACCGGCGTGTGGTGGTCGTTGACATCAGACGGCCTGGAGCGCGGTATGGAGAAGGCCAAATTGGATATGATCGCCAGGACTGCACAGCTTGGCTTCCGGGTCGAAGATATACTTGTCGTGGGCCGGGTTGAAACAGCGCGTGAAGAACTTCTGGAGGCCGTGCACCTGTCCAG
>CAJWVP010000363.1 GCA_913048145.1 uncultured Rhodospirillaceae bacterium | reverse complement strand
AGTATGTGGAGCTCACCTACAAGGTGATCGACCAGAAGTCCGGCGAAACCTTGGTCGGGGTTGAGTTCCCCGTCGGCTATATCCACGGCGCCAACGACATCCTGGCGCCGGCCGTGACCGACGAACTCGATGGACGGACCACCGGCGAAGTTATCGAGGTGCCCATCGACTGCAACCAGCTCTATGGCCCGCGGGACGAGGGATTGGTGTTCACGGACGCCATCGAAAACGTCCCCGAGGCCTACCATGGGATCGGCACGACTATCACCATGGAGAATGAAAAGGGCGAAGCACGGAACTTCATTGTTACCCGCATAGACGACAAAACGCTGACCGTTGACGGCAATAACCCGCTGTCTGGCCGGCACGTCATCTTCAAGCTTGAGGTGCTTGGTGTCCGCGAAGCCACAGACGAAGAACTCGAGGCCGGCGGCGCCGTCGGCGCAACACCAAATATCGACGTTGGGCGCATGATACCTATTTGAACATCCCCCAACGAATATCCTAAACTTTACTGCATAAAGAGAGGTGCGTTATGAGCGAAGCTCCGAAAACCAGACCCAAAGTGCCGGAAGGCGTGACCAAGTATGTGACGACCCGCCAGAAGGAGCCCAATGAGAAGGGATTTGTCGGGTACGAAACCGAATGGAAGCCCTGGCATAAAGAAGTCGAATACAAGACACCAAAAAAACCCTGAGACGCTACTTTTTGGAACAAGTAATCATGCGGCCGTCTGGGCCTCGCTGACGTCGTATGTGTGCAGGTGGTATACGGGTGTGGTGCCGCGTCCAGGCGCAGATCAACGGTAACGCTCGGAAACGACGTGGCCACATCAATAAGGGGTGCCGCTCGCCGCACCGGTAATCAATACCCTTTTAGGCATCAGATTGCCGTTTATTCCGCAGCCGCCACGTGGGCGCCGCCAAGCTTGTATCCATAGATTTCATCAAGACCCAAGTCGCCGCAGATTTCGATGCCTTTTTGCAATGCTGCGCCTTCAAGTGAGGTCAGGGGCATACGCATGGGCCCAGCCGGCAGTCCAACGGCGCGCATCAGGGATTTGATGGCGACTGGATTGATAGCTGAATAGGCGAAGTGCAGCATGGGCAGGTTCGTCAGCCAGGTCTCGCGGCAGGCGAAGGCGTCATCGCCGGTCTTCCAGGGCGTCGAAATGACTGCCATTTCGCGTGGGATGATATTGCCGGTCATGTTTGCTGTGCCATGTCCACCCAGGCTCATCATCGGGACAACTAGGCCTAAGTTCGGCGAGCAACAGCACATCAGGGTCATATCCGGTTTCGCCGCGCACATCTGAGCCACTTGACCGACGCGGGTCGTCGATTCCTTCAGGACTACGAACTTGGGATGCTCCGCAATGCGGAGAAGGTCGGGCGTTGTGAGATCGGTACCGACCCGGGGCGGGTTGTTGTAAAAGCCGAGCGGAATGTCCGAGGCATCCGCTACATTAAGGCAGAACCGGACGATGTCGTCATTCGAGGCGCAAATATAGGATGGGGCCGCAATGATGGCGCCATCGGCGCCCTCGGCCGCCGCTTGGCGGACGAAATCAATGGTGGCTTCCGTTGTTGCGCCGGTGCAACCGTAATAGAACAGCATCTTGCCGGTCCGCATCTTCATCGTCTCGCGAACGATGGCATGGCGCTCCTCGACAGACAGCATCGATACCTCGCCCGTCGATCCCATAATCAGGACTGCCGATGTCCCGTTCTCCTCATGAAATTGCAAAAGTGTCTTGAAGCCCTCGAAGTCGATGGAGCCATCAGCATTCATTGGTGTGATTATAGCAACGAACGAACCTTGGGGGCGATTAAATTCCATTTTCAGGCACTCCTATTTCAGGTCGAACACATTCGGCATTACGGTTTTGGGTAAGGCAATCATGATTTCTGGGATCCACAGCGAAAGAACGGAAACAAGGATTACAAGGCCGACGTTGGGTATGATAGCGAATATCGCCTTAGGGACGGAAACTTCTTCGATTTGACTGGCGATCAGAAGACAAACCCTGTAGGGCGGTGAAGTGAGGCCGATGGATAAGGATACTGTGGTCAAAACGCTAAGATGCACATGGTTGATGCCGTCTGGTTTCGCCTTCGTCACTCTGGTATAGCCACCGACGCAACTCCTGAAGATCAAACTCGTTTCGGTCTAAGGTGGGATGTGCTTACCAGGTGGACAGCAGCGCCGGCCTTTTTAGAGCGTTATTTAAATATTCTATTCCAATTATTACGGTATGCCTTGGTGACAGGCTTTTGGGATTCCCCCCGCACATAATTTTCCTTCTTAGATGCCGATGGTTCAGATTGTTCAGCGTTCGACGCCGCGTCCGTTGATGACTTCTCTGTCTGAGGGGCGGACTCAGAACTCTCTTTGCTAGATTTTTCTGAGGTATTTTTCTTTGGAGTTTCTTTATTTTTAGTATCTTTTTTAACGAGGTTCTCTTTCCTTTTAGCCATAGATATACACTCTCTTTTCTTGTTCTGTGGTTACATTCCGAACTACTTGAGACTAGCAAATACACAATTCACGTAGTTCTTACCAGGCGGACTATCCATATTGCCGGTATT
>CAJWVP010000362.1 GCA_913048145.1 uncultured Rhodospirillaceae bacterium | reverse complement strand
CAGTCGGTAGCACCATTGATCAGCGTTCAAATGCCGCACCGTCCGCCAGAACCTACCAATGCTCATGTGCGCATATACCTCATGACCAGAGTTTCTTCGCACCCACGCAAGAGATCAAGCTGACAGTCTTCCCGGATTAGGTGCAGAAAGCTTCCAAGAGGCGCGCCTGACTATCGCAGTTGAAGTGGCCACGAACCATGGTCTGGGCCTCGTCGGTTATAATAATACACGCCCGGTCACCTTGGCCTGGACTCAGGTAAGATCCTCATAAAACTGAATCTCGATTTACTGCCTGCAGGCCATGGCTGGCGACTTTAGAAACAGTTCCGATCACAACAGAAAACCAAAACTGCATGAACCAAATATAGCGCATCTTCGTCTTTCAAAGGCGATATTTGATCGGATAGGCTATGGTCATGATGAATGATAAATTTGACACTGTCTTGCGTGTTGCCCAAAAAGCGCGCGAACGTATCATGTGGCCGTCCCTACCCGCATCCAAGGCGCAAACTGCATGGGCCATCCTATATCAGATGGAACAGACCAAATGGCGTAAGCCCGAAGTGATCCACCGCCAGTTTACTCAGCTTAAGTCCCTGTTAGCGCAAGTCTTTGAGACGACGCCGTTTCATCGCAACCGCCTTGACGCGTCGGGTTTGGCCCCACATTTCGATTACCTAAAAAGACGTCTGGGAGAACCCTCCGCCGCTGAAGCGCTGCAATCTCCGAGGTCCGTAGTATGCCATCCATTTGGATTTTGCACCTGAAGACCACTGCAGCATCTTTGGTATCCACTCCTCCGGCTCCGCCGGCAAAGCCATGAACGAGGCATTCAGGGAACATTGTCACACCGACTCCTCATCGTCGCCCACGCGCCGTCGCCAAACACCCTGGCCATGCGCGCCGCCGTGGAAGCGGGTGCGCGGTACAACGAAGTCGACGTGATTGTCAAAGCCCCGCTGGACGCCGGCCCGGATGACGTCTTGAAGGCGAATGGCATGATCCTCGGCACAACCGAGAACCTGGGCTACATGAGCGGCGCGCTGAAAGATTTCTTCGATCGCAGTTACTACCCCCTGTTGGAAGAGACCCAGGGTCTCCCCTATACACTCTACATTCGTGCCGGCTTAGACGGCACCGGCACGCGGCGCAGCGTCGAGAGCATTGCCACCGGCCTCAAATGGAAGGCCGTCCAGGAACCCCTGCTCTGCCACGGTGAATACAAGGAACGTTTCCTGGATGACTGCCGCGAATTGGGCACCTTGATGGCCGCAGGCTTGGAAGCAGGGGTGTTCTGAACAAGCTCAGGGCATGCGGATGTAGAACAATTCAGCGAACAGGCCCTCCGCATCAGTCCAATGCCGATCGCGCTGGAACCCCGCTCGCGTCGCCAAGTCGTCAAAACCGGCAAGCGTGTATTTGTAGGAATTTTCCGTGTGGATGGTTTCCCCAGCGGCGAAATTGAACGTCCGGCCGGCGACGCGCACCGATTGGTCAACCAGACTTTCAAGGTGCATCTCGATACGTCCGAGGTCGCGGTCGTAGCAGACCACGTGTCGAAACTGCTCCAATACGAAATTGCCGCCCAGTTCCCGGTTGATGCGGGTAAGAAGGTTCAAGTTGAAGTCCGCGGTCACCCCGGCCGCATCGTCATAGGCGCGGACCAGACGATTTTCGTCCTTCTGCAGGTCAATTCCAATCAGCAGGCCGCCGTTGGGGCCGACCGTGTCGCCGATGGAGCGCAGAAACGCCACCGTCGGATCGGGATCGAAGTTACCAATGGTGGAACCGGGAAAAAAGGCGACGCGACGCGACGCCGGCCGGGGCGGTACGGGCAGGGGCACGGGCTTGGTGAAATCGGCAACCACTTGCTGCACGGCCAGGTCCGGATAGGCCCGGCGAAGGTCCTTGGCGGCGGCGATCAGGTGCGCCTTGGAAATATCCACAGGCACGAAGACCACCGGCGCGACTAGGGCATCAAGAAGGATGCGGATCTTCTCCATGGACCCGGCGCCGTATTCGATGACCATGGCGTCAGCGCCAATGGCTGCCGCCATGTCATTTGCATGGGTTTTGAGAATGCCAATTTCTGTCCGTGTGGGATAGTACTCCTCCAGTTCACAGATAGCGCCGAACAACTCGGAACCCGCGGCATCATAAAAATATTTGGGCGGCAAAGCCTTTGGGTCGGCCGCCAAGCCGGTCAATACGTCCGCCAAGAACCCTCTTGTCGACACTCGGTTCTGCGCCGGGTCATTCCCGTCGGTGACTAAAGTCATTGTACCCCGTTTTCCTGAATTGGTCGGCGGGAGAGAGAGTGCCCGCCCCGAAAGCAGCTATCAAGGTTGAGGTTTTGGTAAGGCCGTGACCAATGGCCTGCCGTACGAGCTCGTCGAGGCGTCGGAGAAGATCGACGTGTGGTCGCTTGGTGCGCTCGCCTTCGAGCTGCTGACGGGCGAACCGCTCATCCCCGTAACTCGCGACCAAGACTGCGTGAACGGCGCGGCGATGCGTGTGGTGCACGGCTGGGAGCCAAAGTCAGCGCTGGCGCTGAAGCTGCTCGACCAGATCACTGACGATGACGCGGCGCGCGATCTTGTTGGCAAGATGCTGCA
>CAJWVP010000361.1 GCA_913048145.1 uncultured Rhodospirillaceae bacterium | reverse complement strand
TCGGCGTGCCGTCACTTCACAGAAATGTGTTAGGGCCGGCGGTAAGCACAACGATCTGGAGAACGTGGGGTACACGGCGCGTCACCATACGTTCTTTGAGATGCTCGGTAATTTCTCCTTCGGCGATTATTTCAAGGAACGCGCTATCGAACTGGCGTGGAATCTCGTCACTAGGGAGTATGGGTTGCCCGAAAAGAAACTCCTAGTGACGGTTCATTCATCGGATGAGGATGCAGCGGCGCTTTGGCGGAAGATTGCAGGCTTGTCGGACGACAAGATCATCCGTATTCCTACTTCGGATAATTTCTGGGCCATGGGCGATACGGGACCGTGTGGCCCGTGTTCGGAAATTTTTTATGACCACGGCGACCAGATCCCAGGTGGTCCGCCGGGTTCGCCGGACGAAGACGGCGATCGATTCATCGAGATTTGGAACCTCGTGTTTATGCAATTCGAGCAGGTTGCCGCGGAGGAAAGGATCGAACTTCCGAAACCGTCCATCGACACGGGCATGGGCCTGGAACGCATTGCCGCGGTTATGCAGGGCACGCACGACAATTATGAGACCGATATGATGCGCGCTCTCATGGCCGCTTCGGCGGAATATTCCAGCGCGGCTGTCGATGGCGAGTACAATGTCTCGCACCGAGTGATCGCCGATCACCTGCGGTCCTGCTCGTTTTTGATTGCCGACGGCGTATTGCCGTCAAACGAGGGTCGCGGATATGTGTTGCGCCGGATTATGCGTCGCGGCATGCGCCATGCTCATCTTATGGGATGCCAGGATCCGCTCATGTGGCAGCTGGTGTCGGCCCTGGTCGAACAGATGGGCCAGGCTTTTCCCGAACTCAGCCGAGCCGAAGCGTTGATTATGGAAACGTTGAAGTTAGAGGAGACGCGATTTAAGAAGCTTCTGGATCGAGGATTAAAGCTTCTCGATGATGCAACCGGCGACATGGCTAATGGCGGCGATCTGGACGGGGAAACGGCGTTCCGGCTTTACGATACGTACGGATTCCCGTTAGATCTCACGCAAGATGCGTTGCGGCCACGGGGCATTACCGTGGACACCAGTGGTTTCGACGCTGCTATGGAACGTCAGCGTGCTGAGGCCCGTAAGGCTTGGGCCGGGTCCGGCGATGCGACTGAGGAAACCATTTGGTTCGACGTCCGTGACGAACTTGGCGCGACGGACTTCTTTGGCTATGAAACCGAGCGTGCCGAAGGCCAGATCGTCGCCTTGTTGGCGGACGGTGGACGCGTCGATGCCCTTGCGGCCGGTGACGAGGGTTTTCTAGTCACCAACCAGACGCCGTTCTACGGCGAGTCCGGCGGTCAGGTCGGCGATACGGGAACCATTTCCGCCGACGGGGCCTCGGCTGCGGTTATGGACACGCGTAAGCGTGTTGATGATCTGCACGTACATCGTGTGACAGTTTCGGAAGGGGTCTTCAGTGTTGGTGACGATGTGGTGCTGCAGGTGGACATGCAACGCCGCGCCGCCATCCGGGCTAATCATTCGGCCACGCATCTTGTTCATGAAGCGCTGCGCCGGCGTCTGGGAGATCATGTGACCCAAAAGGGTTCCCTTGTGGCGGCGGACCGCATGCGGTTCGACATTTCACATCCAAAGGCGATCACGCCGGAGGAACTGACGCAGGTCGAGGACGATGTGAACGGCCGGGTTCGCGCCAATTCGGATGTAGCCACCCGCCTGATGGAACCCGACGCCGCCGTGGAGGCCGGCGCCATGGCGCTGTTTGGCGAGAAATACGGCGATGAGGTTCGAGTTGTATCGATGGGGGATGCGGACGCAGACAAGGCTGGAGGTGTCTACTCGACGGAATTGTGCGGCGGCACGCACGTGCGCCGGACTGGCGACATCGGGTTGTTCAAAATCGTATCCGAAAGCGCCGTGGCGGCTGGCGTTCGTCGCATCGAGGTGGTCACGGGACATGCCGCCGAGACCCACATGCGTGCCCAGGATCAGGCCCTTCAAGTGGTGGCCAGCATCCTTAAGGCGTCCCCGGATCAGGTGGGAGAACGCGTTGAGAGCCTGGTCGAGGATCGCCGACAGTTGGAACGCGAACTTCAGGATGCGCGCCGGCAGTTGGCGACCGGCGGCAGTTCGGCTAAGCCAGAGGCTAAAAACGTGGGCGGTATAGCATTCGCTAGCAAGTCGCTCGACGGCATGCCAGCGAAAGAACTGAAGAGCCTGGCTGACGATATGAAGGGGCAAGTGGTCTCCGGCGTTGTTGCCGTAGTCTCTAACACGGACGGCAAGGCCTCGTTGGTTGTGGGCGTGACAGACGATTTAATCGATCGCTTGAGTGCCGTTGATCTGGTTCGTGTTGGCTCGGCGGCAATCGGTGGCAAAGGTGGTGGCGGCCGTCCCGATATGGCGCAGGCTGGTGGGCCGGATGGCGCCCAAGGACAAGCCGCCTTGGACGCGATTGAGGCAGCATTGAAGGCCATGGATTGATCGTTAAGGTCTGCGGGGAACTGACAGAAACCTAGGTATACTGTCAGACCTTGCTCGGGGCGTCGGCGAGGCATTTTTCCGTCGTCTCGCCCAGTGCCCGTGTTTAAGATGGAGACGAATTGGCATTGGCTTTC
>CAJWVP010000360.1 GCA_913048145.1 uncultured Rhodospirillaceae bacterium | reverse complement strand
GTTGCTTGGCGCGAAATACGGCCTTGGAGGTCGCCGGATCAACGCTCCAGCCGCTAAGCGCCCGGGCGGCCTCACGGATATCCCGTTCCGTATAGCCCTTTCCCTCACCCATGGTGAACAATTCCAGCAGTTCACGGGCGAAATTCTCATTCGGTTTCTTCGCCCGGTTCCGCCGGCCATCGAGGTAAAACAGCATAGCTGGGTCCGCAACCATGGCCATCAGTAGGTCGCGGAAACTGCCCGCCGCATGACGGCGAAACACGTCGTTCTGCCCATACAGATAGGGTATCCATTTGACACCGTCGAACGACGTGGTGAAATGATTGTGCCAAAACAGGACCAAGCGTTCGGTCAACGGCGACGGTGTCGCAAGCATCTCGCCGGCCCACCATTGCTGCAAGAGCCGCCAACGTTCCCTATTGGTCTTGTTGAAGGCTTTCTTTCGGGCCTTTGACCAGGTCTTTCGGACTTTTCCGGCGGGCATAGCATCACCCACCCAGCCAGGCGGTTCCGTTACCGGTGTGGACCTGAGGCCCCGCAGGAGATGATCAACCGCCTGGTCGCGGCTCATGTCTGCAAGTGCCATAATCTCGTCAGGCCGTGACAATCCGAACCCGGTCCGAGCCAGCAGATGCCGCGCCTCGGCAATCGGCAAGGCGACAGCCGGTGACATGCTTGCCAATAAACCCGCCACCAAGACTACCACCGAGATAATCCGGATCGGAACGTTTGACTTGTCATGACCGTGATTAGGGTACGAAGCTCTGCTGCGCATTTTTCTTTCGTGACACAATTTTTTCTGGGCTCACGATAGATTCAGAGGACATACCATTATAGCCGCATTTCCTAGGTTTATGAAACGGTCGGCAAAGGTTTTCGGCGCGTTCTTGGCCTTGTTGCTTCCGATTGTCCCAGCCCGAGTGAACGCCGTTGAGTCGACCTCTCGGGAAATCGCTGGTGCCGTCGTCGGGGTGGACGCAACGATCATCCCCCGCGCTCATACGGCCCGGTCGCTAGGCAAGGGACGCAACGGCAGCGGTGTCGTTATCGGCGACAATGTCCTTATTTTGACCATCGGCTATCTTATTATGGAATTAGCGACCCTGGCTCGTATATACGCCACAGTCTCTCAAGGTCAGGTCACTGGGGATGCCGGTGCCGACGCGGCGCTGGACATTCTACCGTTTGGCTCGCAAAGCTTGGAGATCAAGAAGGTAGTGATCTATTCAGGGGACCGCTAAGACTGACTCAAAATCAGTAACAGCTGAACCGGCGTCATTCCCCGTGCTCTTCGTGGCGGGTGTCCACGAGAGCCTTGTTATAGGCGGCCATGAGCTCCTTGTGGTGAACGCATCCCTGATAATGCATGGTCAGATTGTTTTCGACCACGGCCAAATGCTCCTCGCCCGTATCCGTCATCATCGCCAGCGCTTTTTCCAAAGTGTCGTAACTGGTCAAATGCGGCGGATGCAGTCGCGCCACGTCACCAGCATTGACCAGGTCGTCGAAGTCATGATCAAAGGCTGAATCGCTTAAGTCCGCCAAGGTCACGGTACCATAGAGCTCGCCCGTTTCACGGACGATGAATAGCTCACCGAAGGGGCATTCCTGGAGTCGTCGACGCACCTCCTGCAGGCCCGCGGCGGGAGATACGGTAACCCCGTCGTGGGTTAGAACATCGTTGACCTTGATCGATCGCATGACCTCGGCCTCGAAACCGCTTTTCACATCAATGCCGCGGTTGAGGAGCTGTACGCTGAAAAAGGATCGGCCATAGAAATGGTGGGTGATCTCGGACGCCACGACCACGGCCACCATCACCGCAAGGGTCAACGCGTAGTTTGATGTCATCTCGAAGATGATCAGCGTGGTCGAGATGGGCGCACCTAACACCGACGCCGCCACCGCGCCCATGCCGACGATGGAGTAAACGCTGATACTCGATGCGTAATCGGGAAAGGCGCCGGTAGCGACTACCCCATAGGACGCACCCAACATAGCGCCGATCACTAAAGCCGGACTAAACACCCCGCCGCCAAACCCGAAACCCACGCAGATCGCCGTCGCTGCCACCTTGGCCGCGCAGATCCCGATCAGTACCCACAGCGTGAATTCCAACAACAGGGCGGATTCCATAGCCGCGTAGCCGACCCCCAAGACTTCCGGAAACTGGAGCGCAATGGCCCCCAGGATCAAGCCGCCAAGGGCTGGGTGAGACCAGCGGGGAATGGGGATGGTTCGCGCGACCCGGTTGGCGAAACCGATGGACCGCATGAACACAATAGCCAGGACGCCCGATAAGATTCCCAGCATGACAAAAGCCGGAAACTCCCAAAACGACGCGATGATCCCCGTATCGAAAGTGAATGCCGGAAAATCGCCGAACCAGGCCCGCGAGATGGCCGTGCCGGCGACGCTGGAGATGACGATGGGCGCGAACGCCTTCAACGCATAATGGCCAACCACCACCTCGTTGGCGAACAAGGCGCCGGCGATCGGCGCGTTGAACGATGCCGCCACGGCCGATGCTACGCCGCAACCCAACAGGGTTCGCGTCAAGGATCGCGACAGATGCAGGCTTCGCCCGATCCAACTGCTGAGCGACGCGCCCAGGTGCACCGCCGGTCCTTCGCG
>CAJWVP010000359.1 GCA_913048145.1 uncultured Rhodospirillaceae bacterium | reverse complement strand
GTCCACGAAATCGACGCCTGTCTGGGTGCGAATGGCTTCGAATTGATGGACCTGGTTCGCCCAGCGCATTGGCGCCGGGAAGGGCACGTCATTCATCCTCGGGTATCGGACGCGATGCCTCCTTACGCCCGCGGCCAGCTGATCCATGGCGACTTCCTTTATTTTCGCGATCCCACGACACTGGATGACCGCCCCGAACGACTGATCCGTTTGGGGTTGCTTGCCGCCGCCATGGGGTATTTTGACCATGCCTTGATGGCGTTTGAACGGGATGCAGCAGCGGAACAGCTTGCCAAAACGCACGGCGAAGACGTGTTGGATACCGTGAATGAGGCGTCCCGCGTCTATGGTCGACGCGCCTTAGGACAGGCCTTTTTTCGACAGCTTCGCGCTGTTGCCGGACTGGTGTGCAACCTGCCACGAATTTTGAGAGTATGACCATGGTGGCATTTGTGACCCTTAGCACCTCGGCAGGTTTGCTGGGCATGGAAGCGCCATTATGAACGTCATTGTGAGGATTGCGCTGGAAAAGAGGCATAGACGCTAATTCCACTTACAGCCAAATGACGTAATACGGACCGGACGATGCCTTCGTTCTGCGCGGTGCTTCTTCCAGGACGGCTTTGCCATCGGCCGTGGGGCCGTCAATGCGGCGGAGGTCGAAATATCCAGAAATTCTAGCTTCACGTCGTACAGTCGGGCCAGGCAACGCCGCCAATCATGTGGGGTCCGCTTTGTGGCTCAGACAGCCAAATACTCAATCACCAAACATCAGATTGCTGCATGTTTAAATCCTACGACTTTTTACGACCTCCTCATTGATAGGTTGACGTTCGAAATATCGAATCAATGCAATGTTGCAGATTGCGCTCGGCAATTAATGATGTAACCAAAGCTATATGGGCTGCGGCCTAGCGGTACAAGACCTCTAGGGCGTCCCCATAAACGTCTCTGATCTTGTGACGACGAGCCTTCATGGTCGGTGTCAATTGCTCGTTGTCGATGCTGAAGGGCTCCGACGCTAAAATGCAGTGTCTGACTTTCTCGATGGCCGATAATTTCGCGTTGACCCGATCCATTATCGTGGCCAGCGCCTTCATCAGTTTGGGATTATCCTTGAGTGTGCTCAGATCGCCGGACGCATCGTTAGTGTCGGCCCATTCCTTCAGCCATCCGTCGTCAGGAACGAGCAACGCCACGAGGTGCGGTCGCTTGTCGCCATAGACTATGGCCTGAGCGATTTCTGGCTCCATGCAGATAATACCCTCGACGCGTTGCGGCGCGACGTTGTCACCGCCCGAGTTCACAATGATATCCTTTTTCCGATCTGTGATAACCAGATGACCGTCGTCATCTATGTGGCCGATATCGCCGGTGTGGATCCACCCGTCACGAAGCGTCTCGGCGGTCGCATCCGGGTTGTTCCAATAGCCCTTCATGGTCAGGTCGCCTGCCACCAGGATCTCGCCATCGTTGGCTATTTTCACATCGGTGTTGATCACAGGCGGGCCCACCGTGTGCAGTTTTAGGCTCGACTTTCGGTTGACGCTGACCAGCGGCGCGGTTTCCGTCTGCCCGTATCCTTGCAAGAGTGTTAGGCCCAGCGCCGTGAAGAAGGTTCCAATGTCCGGGTTCAAGGGCGCACCTCCGGAGACCAAAGCCTTTAACCGGCCACCAAACCGGCCCCGAACCTTGTCGCGGACCAGCTTATCCAAAACCCGGTCCTGCAAGCGTTCGACAAAGCCTAATGAGCCCGGGTCCTCGTATTTGCGTTGTCCCAGGTCGCGGGCCTTGTTGAACATTTTCTCTTTGGTGCCGCCGGCTTTCTTCACGCCGAATGTGATCCGTTGGTGCAGGGTCTCGTAGAGCCGTGGCACGGCGGTCATGATGGTGGGGCGCGCTTCGAGCATGTTGGAGGCGAGCGTTTCGATGCCTTCCGCATAATAGATCTCGGCGCCGATCGCCATCGGGAAGAAGTGGCCGGCCATGTGCTCATAGGAATGCGACAAGGGTAGGAAGGACAGGAACACCTCTTCGCCAAGGCCTAAATCTAACAACGCGTCCGTCGCACCGACAATGTTGTGGAACAGCGCCTTGTGGCTTAGCATGACACCCTTTGGAACGCCGCCGGTGCCCGAGGTGTAGATGATGCATGCGGTTTCTTCGCGCGACCATTTACAGGCCATCTCGACGATATTGGTGTGCCCCGCCGTGCCCATGTCGATTAATTTCTGTAGGGGGTAGACATCGATCCCACGCGCCGTCTGGTCCTCGGGCGGGTAGAGGGCGACAACGAATTCGGTGGTGTCGCACTGTTCCGCTGCCGGGATCAGGCTTTGGGCTAGGCGGCGATCGTAAACTATAACGCCCTTGGCACTTGAATCCTTCAGCACGTGCAGGTGGTCAGCCACCGTGTTGGTTGTATAGGCCGGCACCGTGATGGCGCCGATGGCCATAATCGCTATGTCGGCGATCAGCCACGCCGGACGGTTCTCCGAGACCAGAACGACCCGGTCTCCTGGCTTGATGCCGGTCTGCAACAAGCCGCGCGCTAGCGGCGTCACCCGCGCCGCCACATCTCCCCAGGAAAGCGACTTGTAAGTGCCTTCGCGCCTAGCCCACAGGAACGGGCGGTCACCATAGGCACCGACCTGGTCATAAAACATTGCTGCCAAATTGGGCCA
>CAJWVP010000358.1 GCA_913048145.1 uncultured Rhodospirillaceae bacterium | reverse complement strand
ACCTTCACCATCATCAAGATCTTCAAACGCTGATCCCCGCGCCTACACACCTCGGGTCTAGCCACGCTGGCCGTTCCAGGGTAGAACAATGCCATGGATTCAAAAATGCTCTGTTACGACGTTTGGATTGAAGAGGCGCTGCGCCGTGTCATTGAGCGCGCGCTGACCTTGGCGACCGAACACGGCCTGCCTGGCGATCACCATTTCTACATCACCTTCAAGACCGGTGATGACGGCGTCGAGGTGCCACCCTATCTGCGGGCTGAGCATCCGGATGAGATGACCATTGTCCTCCAGCATCAGTTCGAAAACCTGATTGTTGACGCAGACGGTTTCGCCGTCAGCCTGCGGTTTAAAGGTAAGCCGGAGCAAATGGTGATCCCTTATGCCGCCATCACCTCCTTCGCCGATCCATCGGTTAATTTTGGCCTGCAGCTAAAAACCGTCTCCATGGATGACGAAGACCTACCTGCCCTGGGCGGCGACAGTGACGAGGATTATTACGAGGCGATCGAGAAACTGGCCGTGACGGAAGACAACGATGATTCCGCCGACCACGATCAACCAAAGACCGGAGAAGTCATCGCCCTCGACGCTTTCCGCAACAAGCGATCCTGACTCCCGGCGCGGCGCGGCGGAGCCAGACTATAGACTTTCGAAAACGCCCCCTGAAGATCAGAGAGGACGTCATGACCGGCTACGATCACTACACCATGTTCCCGCTCGGCTCGGATGAGACGACTTATCGGAAGCTCGACATCGACGGCGGCGTGGGCATGACTTCCATGAACGGCGAGGAGATCCTGACCATTGATCCGGCCGTCATCGCCGAGCTATCGGCGGAGGCCTTCAAGGACATCAACCACCTACTGCGCCCCGCGCACCTGTTGCAGCTAAGTAAAATCCTGGAGGACCCTGAGGCCTCCGACAATGACCGTTTCGTAGCTCTGGATCTCCTGAAGAACGCCAACATCGCGGCCGGCGGGGTGCTGCCTATGTGCCAGGACACGGGGACCGCCATCGTCATGGGCAAGAAGGGTCAACGCGTTTGGACTGGCGGCGGCGACGAAGCGGCCCTGGCCGAAGGCGCCATGCGAGCCTATGAAGAGAACAACCTGCGCTATTCCCAGGTGGCACCCATAGACATGTTCCAGGAGGTCAATACGGGCGACAACATGCCCGCCCAGATCGATATTTATGCCACCGAGAGCGACGAATATTCCTTCCTGTTCATCGCCAAGGGCGGCGGGTCGGCAAACAAGACGTTCCTCTATCAGCAGACCAAGGCCCTCTTGAATCCGGACAGCCTGGTGAAATTTCTCGACGAGAAGATTCGCACGCTGGGCACGGCGGCCTGTCCACCCTACCACCTGGCGGTGGTCATCGGCGGCACGTCGGCGGAAATGAACCTGAAAACCGTGAAGCTAGCATCCACCAAATACCTGGACGCGCTCCCGACCGAGGGAAACCAGTACGGCCAAGCCTTCCGCGACACGGAATGGGAAGAGAAAATCCTGAAGATAACCCGCGACATGGGCATCGGTGCCCAGTTCGGCGGCAAGTACTTCTGTCATGATGTCCGGGTTATCCGCCTGCCGCGCCACGGCGCATCCTGCCCCGTCGGTCTCGGGGTCTCTTGTTCAGCCGACCGCCAAATCAAGGGCAAAATCACCAAGCACGGCGTGTTCCTGGAGCAATTGGAAACCAATCCGGCCCAATACCTTCCGGACGTGACCGATGATGCCTTAGGTGGGGAGGTCGTCTCCGTGGATCTCAATCGGCCCATGACGGAAATTCTGGCCCAGTTGGCGGAATGTCCGGTGAAGACGCGGCTAAGCCTAAACGGTCCGCTGATCGTGGCCCGCGACATCGCCCACGCGAAACTAAAAGAGCGCCTAGATACAGGCGATAGCCTACCCCAGTACTTCAAGGACCACGGCGTCTATTACGCCGGCCCCGCGAAGACACCGGAAGGCTTCGCCTCCGGTTCTTTCGGGCCGACCACGGCAGGGCGCATGGACGCCTATGTCGATCAATTCCAGGCTGCCGGTGGTTCCTTGTTCATGCTCGCCAAGGGCAATCGCTCCAAGGCCGTCACCAAGTCCTGCCATCAACACGGGGGCTTCTATCTTGGCTCCATTGGCGGCCCAGCGGCGCGCCTCGCCCAGGACTGCATCAAGCATGTAGAGGTCGTGGAATACGAGGAGCTGGGCATGGAAGCCATCTGGAAGATCGCCGTTGAGGGATTCCCCGCCTTCGTCGTCGTCGATGACAAGGGGAACGACTTCTTCGCCGAGTTCACTGGGTGAGCATGGAACGAATTACTCTGATCACCGGCGGAAGCCGGGGAATTGGCTCAGCGGCAGCCAAGCTCTGCGCCGAGGCGGGACACGCTGTTGCAGTGAACTATGTCAGCAACGCAGACAAGGCCAACATCGTCGCTGCGGCCATACGCGATGCAGGTGGCATTGCCATGACCGTGCAGGCGGACACGGGCGACGAGTCTCAGGTCGAACATATGTTCGACGCGGTCTCAGCTGAGTTGGGCCTGATCACGGGACTTGTCAACAATGCCGGCGTCCATGGCCCGCGCGGACGACTTGATGAGCTCACCAATTACGAGATACAGGCAGTCTTGAACACCAATGTGCTGGGCTGTTTCCTCTGCGCCCGTGCGGCCGTCAA
>CAJWVP010000357.1 GCA_913048145.1 uncultured Rhodospirillaceae bacterium | reverse complement strand
CCCCCATACCCCCAACAGCGAAAGACCGACGACCTGCACGGGCATGCACAGAACCGCCGGCGGCACGGCCTCGCTGATAACAATAACGGAGACCAGGGGATGGATGCCGAAGAACCCAAGACCAAGGATCGCAAAGATCAGCCCAAAGATGATCCAGCCGCCCTGACCGGCGAAGGCAGTGACCGCCTCTATAGGGAACCCGGCAGCAAACCCGACGCCGACGATACTCGAGGCGGTGAAGGCCAGGGCCTCACTACGCAATCTCTCAGCACGACCGCAAACGCTCCGGACCAACCGCCAAGCACTCCGTCGGGACGGCACCGTCGGCCCCTCAATCAACGCCATCCATATCATCCCAAAAGGTGGGCCGACAAAACCAAGCACTACGGGAAGGCTCAGGCCGCTCCACTCCACCATACCGATGACCAGGATGATTAAGGTTCCAAAAACACAAGCCAGGTTCCAGCCGTGTGGCGCCTCCAAAGGCACGGACTGGGGCCGCGCGGTGCCCGACAACCGTGGCCGGTAGCGCATCCGGTCATGAAGCCAAGAAACGCCAATCGCGATAAACGCCATCGGCAAGCCGCCCATAACAGCGTCTATCCATCTGAGTTCCGGCAGCGCAATGAGGATGACTACGACGCCTATAAAGAACGGCGACCAAGTGGACGCAACCACGTAACTCTGCATCAGCGCCGACGCCATGCGCCGTTGCAGCAAAACATCCTTCTGGCGCTCGACTATCGTCGAGAGCAACACGAGCCCGGCCACGTTCAAGACGGAGCCGAGAAGGTGGCCACTGGCGGCCAAATAAAAAAAGCGGCGTCCTGGCGGCTGGGAAACTACAGTGCGCCGCACCGCGTGCAAGGCCGGACTAACGCTGGCAGGCGTCTGCAGCCACTGGATGGCGAAGAAAAGAACCAGAAAAATTTGCGCCTTGTCGATCCCTCGTAGCGCGATGTCAACAGGATCGGCGCCACCCGAGACAACCCCGACAATGATCCCCACACTCACCAGGACGGCGGCCATTAAGGTCTGAAATAGCGGGATTCGGCAAACTTCCAACCCCAGAAAAACCACGGTGCCAGCCATGCCGTACCATTGCAGGGGTTGCCATCCGAACACTACGAAACCAATCGCGGCAACCACCAAGGACAGATAGATGGTGCGCGACAAAATTGCGGTCGTGGGGGATTGGGCGGACAAGCTTCCTCCAGGTCGGCAGAAAATACATTGCCTGTGCGTTATGTCACAGAACGTGAACCATTCTTCCTTTATATGTTACGAACGGCCTGGCACAACGCGTGTGGGCCCCATTCGGCATTTCATTTTTTGGATTACCCCAACGGCGGCAATCAGTTGCTGCGGCTGTTCTAAATCGTACCCGCGGAACCGGTTCGGTCGGCCGGCATTTCAATCGGTGCAGGCTAACAGCTTGTATTTTCTCCTAGATTCGAAATAATCATTGCATGTTTGATCGAAGGATGACGATGAAGGCCTTCGTTTGGGGCGTATTGGGAGTGCTGACCGGAGTTTTAGCGCCCGTCGCTGAGGCTGCATCGTCGGCTGTGGTACTCATGTACCATCGCTTTGGCGAGTCCGAATACCCCTCGACAAACACCACCGTCGAACAACTGGACGCGCACATCGCCGAGCTCACGTCGGGGGCCTACACCGTGATGGCGCTGGACGACATCGTCGCTGAGTTGAATGCCGGTGAGGCTTTGCCGGACCGGACCGTCGGCCTATCTATCGACGATGGCTACCGGTCCATCTATTCGCTTGCCTGGCCGCGGTTCAAAGCCGCCGGGCTGCCGTTCACCGTGTTTATCGCGACCGGTCATATCGATCGGCGTTCGTCGCGCCATCTGTCTTGGGACCAAATTCGGGAAATGCGCGATGCCGGCGTCGACTTCGGCCATCACACAGTGTCGCACCTCCACATGCCGAAAGCTAGCGCGCCGCGTATCGCCAAAGAGATCGCAGATGCCCATGGCCGGTTCGAGACCGAATTGGGGTTCCGGCCGAAGCTCTTTGCTTATCCCTATGGGGAGGCCAGCCTGTCCGTGGCAGCCGCAATCAAGGCAGCGGGGTTTTCGGCTGCCTTCGGACAACACTCAGGGGTCATTGGGTCGACGGGCGACATGTATTTCCTGCCGCGTTTCGCCATGAATGAGACCTACGGGGATTTGGGGCGACTGCGCCTCGCCATCAACGCGCTCCCCTTGAGGGTCAAGGACGTCACGCCGCCGGATCACACGATCACCGCCGCCAATCCGCCCGCCATGGGGTTCACCGTAGTTGGCAACATGGGCGATTTAAAGCGGTTGTCGTGTTACCTGTCGCACGCTGGCCGCGGCGAACTGATCATTCTGGACATCGATGTGCAAGGGGCCAAGCAGGTTCGAACATCGATGCCCGATGCATTCATGCTCTTCATTCTTCCGCCCAGTGACGAGGAACTCCGCCGCGCCACACAGGACCTGTGTTTTAAACTCGCCAGATTCGTTACAAATGGAAGTGAACGTTGACTTGGCTTCCTCAAGCACCTCAATGACCTTTTGCATCCTCGACCCGGTCAGCTGCTCGTGGATCGCATTGAGGTTCTTCGCCTTGTGGCGCCGGAACTCAATCTCCACTGTGGGTCCCACGTGGTTGCCCGCCTTTAGCTCAGACTCCGGGTCCAGCTTCAAGATATTCTTGATCTG
>CAJWVP010000356.1 GCA_913048145.1 uncultured Rhodospirillaceae bacterium | reverse complement strand
CTCTGTTCTGGACTGTTTTCACGACACTCACCATGTTTGACATGATGCTCGCGTTCTTTGCCGTAGCGGCACTGATCGCCCTGGTGACTGCGGCACGCACCGGCCGGATGAGGGGGTTCGTACTGGCCGGCGTGATGATCGGTATCGGCGTGCTGGCGAAGGGCCCGGCGATCTTGTTGCATTACCTGCCGGTAGCCCTGACGGCGCTGTTGTGGATCCCCCATCTGTTGGATCGGGATACGTCGGTGACCTGGGCCTGGCCCAAGTGGTACGGCGGCGTTATCGTGTCCGTGACCTGTGCCGCGGCCGTGGGACTGACTTGGGCGGTGCCTGCCGGGATCGCCGGCGGCGAGGTGTATCGGGACGCGATCTTCTGGGGGCAGTCGGCGGGCCGGATAGTGAACTCGTTCGCGCATGCGCGGCCTTACTGGTGGTATGCGGCGATGTTACCCGCTTTGGTGCTACCGTGGTTAATATGGCCACCCTTGTGGCGGCGGGCCCGGACACTGTGGACCGATCATATGGATGGAGGGCAGCGCCTTTGCCTCATTTGGTTTGGCGCTGCGTTCTTCGTGTTCTCATCGGTCAGCGGCAAACAGCTGCATTATCTGCTCCCCGAGTTTCCGGCCCTGGCCCTGCTGGCCGGTTTCGCCATTGGCAGCGGCGCGGATCAAGGCCGTCGGTTCGACAGTTGGCTGCCGGGCGGGTTTTTCGTTCTTGGAGGATTGGCTTTGGTGGGTGTTCCCCACATCCCGCTCAGCGGACGTGCCGCGGAAACGGTGGCTGAAGCCCATACGCTCTGGGGATTGGTTCTAGTCGCGGCGGGCGCCTATATCATCTGGGTCCGCGCCGGGGTGGGCGGAATTAGTCTGGCCAGCGCCCTGACCGTGACCGCCATCTACCTGGCCGCGCAACCGGTTTTCGACAAGCGTTACGATTTGACCCCGGTCGCCCGGGAAATCCAGGCGTATCAAGCGGCCGGTACGCCGGTCGCGAACTTCAGCAAGTATCACGGTCAATACCATTATCTAGGCCGCTTACGCGATCCCGTGACGGTTATTGGGCAGCTCAATGATGATGAGGAACGGTTCCTAGCGGCGCACCCCAACGGGGTCGTTGTGGCTTATCACCGGGTCCTGCCGACCCAGGCAAAACCCCTATCTATGCATACCTATCGGCGGATGATCGTGGCATTTTGGCCTGCTCAGGCGTTAATTGATCACCCCGGCATTGCCGAACGGCGATAAAATTTAAATAAATTGCGCCCCTGCGCTTGACACGCGAGCGCGATCACCCTAAATCCCTGGCACTCTACTGAGGGGAGTGCTAACAACCCCTGAAAATGAACTGAACTTTATTTACGTTTTTAAGGAGGAGAGACGATGAAATTTCGTCCGCTGCACGACCGCGTTCTTGTTGAGCGCGTGGAGCAGGAAGAAAAAACCGCGGGTGGCATCATTTTGCCAGATACCGCACAGGAAAAGCCCATGGAAGGCAAAGTCACCGCCGCCGGATCTGGCGCCAAGGACGATGCCGGTAAAGTGACACCGTTGGACGTCAAGAAGGGTGATCGCATCCTGTTTGGCAAATGGTCGGGTACGGAAGTCAAGGTCAACGGAAAGGATCTGTTGATCATGAAGGAATCCGACATCCTCGGAATCATCGAGTAATCGAGTAACGGAGTTTAAGAACAATGGCTGCTAAGGAAGTCAAATTTTCGACGGATGCCCGTTCGCGCATGCTGACGGGCGTCGACACGCTTGCCGATGCTGTGAAAGTCACGCTCGGCCCCAAAGGCCGCAACGTCGTACTGGACAAAGCGTTCGGCGCGCCGCGCATCACTAAGGACGGTGTCACCGTCGCTAAGGAAATCGAGCTCACCGACAAGTTCGAGAACATGGGCGCGCAAATGGTTAAGGAGGTTGCTTCACGAACTGCCGACGAAGCCGGCGACGGAACTACCACCGCCACCGTGCTGGCCCAGTCCATCGTCCGCGAGGGCGCTAAGGCCGTCGCTGCCGGCATGAACCCGATGGATTTGAAGCGCGGGATTGATCTCGCCGTTACCGATGTGGTTTCTTCCATCGAAAAGAGCTCAAAGAGGGTCAGCACGTCCGGTGAGATTTCTCAAGTTGGCACAATCTCAGCTAACGGCGATGCCGAAGTTGGCGACATGATTGCCAAAGCCATGGAGCGCGTCGGCAACGAAGGTGTGATCACGGTTGAGGAAGCTAAAGGTCTGGACACGGAACTCGACGTCGTTGAGGGCATGCAGTTCGATCGGGGTTACACCTCGCCGTACTTCATCACCAACGCTGACAAGATGACCTGCGATCTGGAAAACCCGTTCGTGCTCATTCACGAAAAGAAGCTCTCGGGCCTTCAACCAATGCTGCCGATCCTTGAGCAGATCGTCCAGTCGGGCCGTCCTCTGCTGATCATCGCTGAAGATATCGAAGGCGAAGCGCTGGCCACTCTCGTGGTCAACAAGCTGCGTGGCGGAATGAAAGTCGCCGCTGTTAAAGCACCGGGCTTCGGTGATCGCCGTAAGGCTATGCTGGAAGACATCGCCATCCTGACCAACGGCCAAGTGATTTCCGAAGATCTCGGCATCAAGCTCGAGAACGTGGCTATGGATATGCTCGGCACCGCCAAGCGCATCAACATCACGAAGGAAGAAACCACCATCGTCGAAGGTGCCGGCAAGAAGAAGGACATCCAAGGTCGCT
>CAJWVP010000355.1 GCA_913048145.1 uncultured Rhodospirillaceae bacterium | reverse complement strand
GCCAACATCTTGTCCAGCAACCGACCCGACGGGCCAACGAACGGCTTTCCCTGGCGATCCTCCTCCGCCCCCGGCGCTTCGCCGATGAAGAGGACCCGGCCAGACGGGTTGCCATCGGTGAAAACCATATTGGTCGCCGTCTTCTTCAGGGCGCAACCGTCGAAATCCTTAAGCGCGGCTTGAAGGTCGTCAAAGGTCTTGGCTACGGCGGCAAGTTCAGTTGCCGCCTGCACGGAGGCCTCGCCACTCGGTGGCGGTGTGGCTGGCGATATGGTTACTGGTGCGGCGGAGGCCGGCGGGCGCGCGGCCTGCGGCGTCAACTGGGCCGCTGGCGCGATGTCGTGAAGCACCTCTGGCGCTGCGGTGGTGACCGGCTCGGGAGGCGCGAAGTTGTCGACGGGGTGCTCGGCGATGGTCTCATCGATTCCCATCACAATGTGCCAATCCAACAGGACGCGAGCTTGGTCTATGCCATTCATTGCTCGAACCTATCATAGCGATGGCGCCGAAGCACTCGGGAAAGATGTTTCACAAGCCGAAGGCTGGTTTCACAAGTCGAAACATCGCGCGATTTCAGTCTCCACGAGGCTATGATAGAAGCTTCCGACCTTCGGCTGCAGAAGGTGAAGTGAGGCGAACCGCCATGTTGGACAAGTTGACGGAAGAAGTGGTTGAACGAGAGTCCATGGAGGTGGACGTTGTCATCGTCGGCGGCGGTCCATCGGGGTTGTCGGCGGCTATCCGGCTGATGCAGCTGGCTGACGAAAACGACGCCGAGCTTATGGTCGTGGTGGTGGAGAAAGGCTCCGAAATAGGAGCCCACATTCTGTCCGGCGCGGTTGTTGACCCCGTCGCCCTCAATGAATTGATCCCCGATTGGCAAGACAACGGCGCGCCCTTGAATGTACCAGTGACGGACAACCAGCATTGGATTTTGAGCGAGACCGGAAAGTCGGAGATACCGCATTTCATGATGCCGCCGTTGCTCTCGAACGAAGGCTGCTTCACGACTAGCCTGGGCAACCTAACCCGTTGGCTTGGCGAACAGGCGGAAGCGTTGGGCGTCGAGGTTTATCCGGGCTTCGCAGCCTCCGAGGTGTTGTTCAACGACGATGGATCCTTAAAGGGGATTGCCACCGGGGATATGGGTCGGCTCCGGGACGGTAGCCAGGGTCCACACTTCGAACCGGGTATGGAACTGCACGCCAAGTACACGTTCTTCGCCGAAGGGTGCCGCGGTCATCTATCAAAACAATTGATGGAGGCCTTCAATCTTCGGGACGGCGTCGAGCCCCAAACCTACGGAATAGGCATCAAGGAGCTGTGGGACGTGCCGGAAGAGAACCACAAGGAAGGCACGGTAATCCACTCTCAGGGCTGGCCCTTGAACGACGTGGTCGGCGGCGGCTTCATTTATCATCAGGAGAACAACCAGATCGCAATTGGGTTCGTGACGACGCTGGATTACGCTAACCCGCACCTGTCGCCCTATGACGAGATGCAGCGCTTCAAGACCCACCCGGCGATCAAGCCCATTCTGGAGGGCGGGCGCCGGGTCGCCTATGGGGCTCGCGCCATCAACGAGGGCGGCCTACAGTCGGTGCCTAGACTAGCGTTTCCAGGTGGCTGTCTGATCGGGTGCTCGGCTGGTTTCGTCAACGTACCGCGGATTAAAGGCACGCACAACGCCATGAAGACGGCTATGCTGGCGGCTGAAGCGGCGTTCAAGGCCATTCAGGGCGAACGCGCTAATGATGAATTGACTGACTACGAACTGGCTTTCCGCAATTCCTGGGCCTATCAGGACCTGTACAAGGTTCGCAATGCGCGTCCGGCGCTGTCGAAGTTCGGGGTCAAGCTTGGCTCGCTCTACGCCGGGGTCGACATGTGGCTGAACAACCTGGGGCTGGGTTTCCTGTTCCCATGGACCTTTGGGCACCACGCTGATCACGAACAGATTAAGCCCGCTGCCGAAATGCCGAAGATCGACTATCCGAAGCCGGACGGGGTGCTCACCTTTGACAAACTGACCAATGTTTCGTTCTCGGCCACTAACCACGAGGAAGATCAGCCGATCCATCTGCAGCTGAAAGATGAAAGTGTTCCCGTTAGCACGAATCTCGCCCTTTACGACGGGCCGGAAAACCGGTTCTGTCCGGCCGGGGTCTATGAGTATGTGGACGACGAAGATGCCGGCCATGGCTTTAAGCGTCTGCAGATCAATGCGCAAAACTGTGTTCACTGCAAAACCTGCGACATCAAGGATCCGACCCAAAATATTAATTGGGTGGTTCCTGAAGGCGGCGGTGGGCCGAACTATCCGAACATGTAACGAATGCGCGAGCGCGTCGCGGTTCGTGTAGAAAAGTTTAGTGCCGGGGGTGGTGGTCGGGTACACTTGGGCCGAATCATGACCCGCTTTATCCCCCCATTCTTGAACCGATCCCGCATACGAGCCATGCTGTTGAGTGCCCACATTGCATTGGCCTTTGGCATTGCCGCGCCGGCTCTTGCACATGCCGCTGGCGTGGAAGTGGCGTCGGGACATTCGGCCATCGGCAATTATCTGGCCGGGCGCCACGCCCAGGCGGAGAAAGACCTCGGGTCCGCGGTGACGTTCCTGTCGGCGGCGCTCAGGGCCTTGCCGAAGGCGCCGGACCTTTTGCGGCGGACCTTTGTCTTGATGACCATCGAGGGTCGTATGGAGGAGGCCCTGCCCTTGGCCAAACGGTTGCTGGGTGAGAATGCAAAGGCGCCCATTGCCCATTTGGCGCTCTTGGTGGACGCCATTAAGAA
>CAJWVP010000354.1 GCA_913048145.1 uncultured Rhodospirillaceae bacterium | reverse complement strand
ACGGCTGTGGATCACGCCCGCGTCGCTGCATTGAACATGGTTGGGCAGGATGCACCGTACCGTGGTAGCCTGGTCATGAACGTTCTTGATACCATGGGATTGGTATCCGTATCTTATGGCGCTTGGGAGGGCGTTGATAAGGGCGAGCAATCGGTGGTGGTCGATGAAGAAGGGTTCAAGTATTTGCGTCTGGAATTCCTTGGCGATCATATCGTTGGGGCGCTTAGCCTGGGTCGGACTGAACACGTGGGAGTGCTACGTGGACTGATCCAGAACAAGACGCCGCTGGGTGAGTGGAAGACGATCCTTATGGCTAATCCACAACGCTACATGGAAGCTTACGTGGATCACTCCCAGTAGGCCCTAAGGTCCATGATAATTCGAATCAAGCTCTACGCCGCATTAGGAAAGTATCTGCCTGAGGGCGCAGTGAAGAATGAGGCTGACATGGAGGTGGCTAAAGGAACCACGCCAGAAGTCGCCTTCACCTCTCTCAACGTGCCGCTAGAGCAATGCCACCTTGTTCTCATCAACGGTCTATTCGTCCCGCCGCCAGAGCGGGCAACGCGTACCTTGGCCGATGGGGATCATTTGGCCGCCTGGCCACCGGTGGCGGGGGGGTGAGGTGACGGAAGACCGCGTGACTGTTACTAAGGAGATGGCGGTGACCCACGCTGACTTTTTTCGGATTCTGCCTAGTGCTTTCCCCGATCGCGATTACGATGTCCAGGGTACTACTATTTGGCGGCAAAGAGATGGCGGCACGCTAGAGATCAAGCTTGGCCCGGAGGGCACCCGGCGGATCGCGCTTTTAAAGCTGCCCCAGACGTCAATCACTTTGACTTTCAGGGGATATTCCCAATCGCAGCGGTCAGAGCTCATCGAACAATTCGACAAAGGGTTTCAACGCGCTGGCGGCTAGGCCCGGTGAGCGGGCTCTACAAACTCTGCCGCTGGATGGCGGATTGGTTTACACGGACTACTCGTTATTGCCTGGAGAAGAATGATGAAGGGCAGAACAAGTTCCTAAATTATCAGTATTGGAGAGATGCGTGTACGACGATGTGATCGGGTTCAGGTATCGGTCGTACCCAGGGCCTCGATGAGGATGGTGTAATAGCGATCGCCAAAGTCCATGGCGTCGGCGCGCTTTAAAAGGTCCATGGTGGCTTCCGCGCCGGTCATCTTAATGCCGCATGATTTTGCAAGTTCGAGGGCATATCCCAGGTCCTTCATGATGTAGCGGACGGGGAAGGTCTCAGTGGGGTGCAATTCTGGTAGCATAGATTTTATGCCGTGGTTGCGCAGAACGAAACTGTCGGCTGACCCCGTCGCCAACGTTTCGAAAAGCATTCTGCCGTCGACGGCTCCAGATTCGCGGGCCACCTTTAGGGCCTCGGCTATGGCCTGAACTGTCTGAACAACGATCATGTTGTTCATTAATTTCACCGCCTGCCCGGCACCAGGGGCACCGCAGAGTGTAATATCAACGCCCATGCACTTGATGTAGGGCAGTACGGTATCAAAGTCTTCCCGATCGCCACCGACCATGAAGTTCAGGGTGCCGTTCTCAGCGGCCTTGACGCCGCGCGCCACGGGCGCATCGAGAAAACGTACTCCCTTCGCTGCCGCTGCTTCGGCAATCTCCTGAGCAAGCCGCACCGGACAGGTGGAACAATCCAAGATGACCTGACCGGCCCTGGCTTGGGCGAAGAGGCCGTCATTGCCAAGCACAACTTCGCGCACCTGAGGTTCACCGGGGAGCGACAGAAAAATGATATCTGTCCGCGCTATGATTTCAGCAAGTGACGTTGTCGCTTTCACCCCATGGGCCGACAATCTCTCGAGCGGCGCGGGGTTCCGGTCGTAAGCGAAGACCGTTCGACCAGATTTCTGTGCTAGGTTGCGGCACATTTTTTCACCCATGACGCCGACACCGATGAAACCGAGTGTGGGCTTATCAATCATATTCTATCCCTCCTATTCTTGGTGAGATGGTAAGGCGGCGCCGACCAATGCGACAAGCGTCCCCGTGAGGCTTTGAAACACCTAGTCGCGTTTGTTGTCGTAGGGGTTCTTCCGCTTGCGGGTGTTCAGCCGAAGTGGAACGCCGGTCAACCCGAAGTCTTCGCGAAGACCGTTCGCCAGATAACGCAAATAGCTCTCTGGGACCTTGTCGGCGCGCGGTGAGAAGATTGCGAATGTGGGGGGGCGGGTTTTCACCTGGGTAATGTAGCGTAAACGCAGGCGGCGAGCCGAGACCACGGGCGGCGGATGCACCTCCAGCATCATCTCGAACCAGCGGTTCAGTTCACCCGTGGGAATGCGGGCGTTCCATATCTCATAAATCTCGAAGACGGCGGGCATAAGACGATTAATGCCGTGTCCCGTGCGGGCCGAACAGGTAACGATGGGGACGCCACGGACCTGGGGCAGAGAGGTCTGCAGCCGATCGGAAAGACGGCCCAGCGAATTCTTGCGGTCGTCGGCGACATCCCACTTGTTGACGACGATGATCAGGGCTCGGCCTTCCTCGATCACTTTTCGGGCGATCGTGAGGTCTTGCTTTTCCAACACGGCGTTAGAATCAAGGACCAGAACGACAACCTCGGCGTACTGTACGGCGCGGAGCGCGTCCTGCACCGATAATCGTTCGAGCTTGGCATCAACCTTAGCTTGCCGGCGTATTCCCGCCGTGTCCACCAACTGGACTTCCCGGCCTTCCCAAGACCAGGGCACGGCAATAGCGTCGCGGGTGATACCAGCCTCTGGGCCCGTGAGCATCCGATCTTCGCCCAACAGGTGGTTGACCAT
>CAJWVP010000353.1 GCA_913048145.1 uncultured Rhodospirillaceae bacterium | reverse complement strand
TCTCTTGTTCGTCCATCTTGTTGAACAGCTGTGCCGAATGCTCGTTGCCGATCGCTAGCATGAAGATCGCAGCCTTCTGCATACCCGTTAGATTGCGATAGTCGTCGTTCGCACTGGACATAGCGACGTCCTCTTATCCTCAGCTTTCCTGATACATCCAGTCGCGGACGATGTTTAGTGCTCCGTCCGGGTTCCTGTCGACAATTTCGCCGATCTTCTCGATCGACGACGCCTTGACGCGGCCTTCGACTCGGTCGATGTCGATCAGTTCCTCGAACTGCTCTTCTTCCGGGATCTCACCGGCGGGGCCGGCCAGGGCTGGGGTGTCACCCGTGTGGTCCGCAAGGAGCTGTTCGCCCATGGCCTTTGCGTCGGCAGCGTTTTCCATGACCCTCGACAAGAGCGGGCGAACCACTAGCATAATTACTAGGAGCACGATGATGATGAGCCCGATCATTTCGGCGAATTTGAAGAGGTCCTTCTTGGTTAGGCCTAAGATCAATAGATCCAGCGGCTCTTCTGGTGACATGGAGCTGGAAAACTTCATATTTACGATCTCTACCACGTCGCCACGTTTCTTGCTGAAGCCAATGGTGCCGCGTACCAGTGTTTCCAAGAGCTCAAGTTCTTCGTTGGGGCGCGCTTTCGGCACAATTTCGCCGTCTTCATTTGCTTCGCGCTTAAAGTCGACCAGTACCGCCACGGAGAGACGCTTTACCACGCCCATTTCGCGGACGTGGTTGGTGACTGTCTTGGAGATTTCGAAGTTGGTGGTTTCCTCGGTACGCGTTTCGTTGGAGGTGCTGGATGCCGAGTCGCCGTCTTGCAAGTTGGCGTCGGGCAGGTTGGTGCCCACGCTTACCGGTGGCGTACCCTCGGAATCGCGGCTATTCGCCGCCGTTTCGATGGTCTGCGTCGACCGCGGCACCTGGCCATCTGGATCATATGTCTCTTCCTTTGTGCTGATGCGGTCAAAATCCATATCCGCGGTTACTTCGGCGCGAACCTGGCCAAAGCCAACGGTTTTCTCCAGGAGTTCCTCAATGGTCCGAGCCATGCGGTTCTCGTAGGCCCGGCGCCGGTCGTCGGCCTTTGTGGCGAGCGACCCGCTCAGGTCGGAATCGTCAGTCCCGGCGGCCAACAGCTTGCCTTTGTTGTCGACCACGGAGATGCGATTCGGCTGCAGACCGGGCACGGCGGTGGCGATCAGATGCTGAACGGCGCGGACCTGCTCGGACGATAAGCGCTGGGCACCTTGCATGGTCAGGACCACCGATGCGCTGGGTTCCTGTTTTTCACGACTGAACAGTTCACGTTTCTTGAGCACCAAGTGGACCCGGGCGCCGCGGACTCTGGCGATGGTCTGAATGGTGCGCGACAGCTCGCCTTCCAGGGCGCGGGCAAGGTTGACGTTCTGCATGAAATTGGTAGAGCTGAGTGTATCTTGCTCGTCAAAAATTTCATAACCGATAGTGCCGCCGCCTGGTAGACCCTGGTCGGCCAGCTTGATCAGGACCTGGTCGAACTTTTCAGCTTCGACAAAGATCTGGGAGCCGTTCTGCTTCAGCTCATAAACCACGCCCATGGATTGGATTTGCGCTACAATTTTCTGGGAATCCCCGGCATCCAAACCGGAATAAAGCATCTTTGTGCTTGGTGTCGTCAGTTTTGACACGACGAAAATGAAAAACCCGATCAAACCCAGGAACAGTATTCCAACAATCGCAAGACGCGTGGGGCCAAGATTTCGAAAAGCTTGTCCGATAGTGTCCACGTCAATTCCCCGTTCATTATTCTCAAAGCGCCGGACCGTGAACCGGCATACTCCCCCCACAACTTGCGCGGCGGGATTTCACCAAACCTGCGGACATGCTAGGGCGTTGAGTCTGAACAAGACGTTAACAGTGGGCAAAAATTGCCTAGCCTTGGTCGGCTGAACATCCATCGGAGCGGCGCGAAGCATTAAGGTGAAACGGCTTCGGACTTGGGATCACGGCGCGAAGGGAGAGGAGTGCGGCGCTATCGGCGCGGCGTTGGGGGGCGTCTGAATTTCTTCACGCTTGTGGCGCGAAGTCCGGAAAGGCCATGATTTTTAAACAGTTGGCTCCAAGATTCGAATTCATCTTTGGACAGATTGTAGCGTTGACAGGCTTCTTTCAGGCTGATCAGGCCGCCGCGCACACCGGCCACTACCTCGGCTTTACGGCGAACAACCCACCGTTTGGTGCCGGGCGCGGGCAGGTCGCGCCGGGTCATGAGCTTGCCGGTTGGCCCGATTACGCTGATCTCATGGACCGCGCCTTGGCCCTTATCCCGATCCGGTTCCTGGTGTTGCATCTGTCTTCGTTCGATCTCTAGGTGGTTCAGATGTACGCGTCGATGGGACCGGGAAAGCCTAGCGAAGGCCTCTTAAAGAAACGCTAAAGAAGAGGGTTAAGAGCCGGTAACCATAGCCGCGACCCTGTTCGTTTACCCACCATGGGTGCGGTGCTACGGTCTCGCCATCATGATGCCAAACGCCCGTGTTCCATGACGACCGATCCGAACCAGGTGATTCCGCCGGAAATCAGCGCTGATCTGAGCACCGCGTTGGCCCTCCATCGTGACGGGAAGTTGGATGATGCGGTGCGCATCTACCAGTCGGCTTTGCGCAGCGCGCCTGGAAATGCGGTGGTATTGCTCAGCCTCGGTGCGGCTCTTTTGGGATTGGGGCGGGCTCGCGATGCGTTGATACCCTTGGAAGCGGCATTGGCGGCCAGACCGGACCATCCCGATACCTGCTTCACCCTTGCCGAGGCCTACCGTATGGACGGCCGCATTGAAGAGGCT
>CAJWVP010000352.1 GCA_913048145.1 uncultured Rhodospirillaceae bacterium | reverse complement strand
TGAGGAGGTGATACATGTCTATCGAAACGGCATGGTGGGATTACGATGTGATTGTCGTTGGCTCCGGCGGCGCGGGGAGTGCGGCGGCGCAGGCGGCGTCCGAACGGGGCGCGCGGGTGCTTGTCGTTTCCAAGGACCCCATTGGTTGTTCCGACACTAAGATTTCAGAGGGCAAGGTGACCGTGCGCGCGACGGGGGAAGACAGCGACACGGAACAAGCGCTATCAGACAACCTTCGCATGGGTGGGGGCAGCATCCCCGACAAGGCCATCACGCAGGTTTTTGCGAGAGACAACCGGGCGGCCTATGATTGGTACCGTCAGCGCGGTGCGCGTCCGAAGGTGGACGCCAAACGTGGGGGCCCCCGGCCCGTCTCTATCGCCATGGGCGGCCACACCAAGCGCCGGACCATCGGGCACGCCAACTCCGGCGTCGCGCTCAGCCATGCGACCTGGACCGCGGTGGTACAAACCCCCCGGGTCGACTACATGGAGGATGCCTGGTTCTTAGATGTCGTGATCACCGAAGCGACAGACGTTGGAGGTCAGCGGGTCATCGGTGGGGTCGTCTATGATGCGTCGGGTGGCAAGCTGGTGGTCGCGCGCGCGCCTGCGGTGGTAATCGCGGCGGGCGGACTGAGCACGCTCTTTTTCCCGAAGACCGACACCATGCGCGGCAACACGGGCGACGCCTATGCGGTAATGGCCCGCGCCGGCGCCGACCTCATCGACATGGAACAGTTACAGTTCCTTCCCTTTTGTCTGACGGCCCCACCGTCCTATGAGGGGCTACTTTGCGGGGAGCCGTCGGTCGCTAGTTTCATGGGCGATCTTCTGGACAAGAACGGGAAGGTCATTCTAGATTGCGTCATGCTCCGCACTCGGGCGGAATGCGCGGCGGCGATTATGCTGGCCGTGGAGGATGGGCGCGGCACCGCCAACGGTGGAGCCTATCTGGATTTGACCAAGAACGCCCAGGCGCCGCTGTCGGGTGATTACTTCAAGCGCTATCTGCAACAGGTCATGCCGTCGGCCTATAGGAATGTCCGCCAGGCCATGAGCAAGGCAGCGGGGCAGTTGAAGGAACCGTGGGAAGTGCGCCCGGCCGCACATTACATGATGGGTGGGCTCCGCGCTGATCCTGATGGCGGAGCCTTTTCGGAAGAGAGCCGAGACACCATCGCAGGTCTCTATGCTGCCGGTCAGGCGATGGGAGGCGTCTTCGGGGCGAACCGGCTGGGCTCAACCGCCTTGGCCGAGTGCGCCATCTTCGGCATCCGCAGTGGCCACAGCGCAGCCGCCTATGCCCTGGCCCAGAATGACAAACCCGATGACGCTGCATTCCAGCCGGCGCTGGCGCCTAGGGCGAGCCTTTTTGGCCGGGATGGAAACCAAGCCGCGGCCGTGTTGAAAGTGGAACTTCAGCACGCGGCCTGGGCGAATATCGGCCCGGTCCGGTCCATCCAACGTCTGGATCGGTTCGAGGCGGTTTGCGCGCGGATCGAGACGGCTCTCTCGAACGTCGCCATCCCAGACAACAACTCTTGGAACCAGGCTTTCATCGAATATATCGAGCTGGAAAATATGCTGGTCTGCGGCCGCGCCATTGCAGCGGCGGCGCGGGAACGTGATGGCAGCGTCGGCGGCCATGTACGTTCCGACGGGCCCCAAATCTCGGTCTTCGCAAAACCTTATTCGACGGTCATCCGTCGTGGTGAAGATGGCATGTTCATGGCCCGGCGCATCGGTCGAGAGGGGCTTCCGTTTGGTCGGTTGGGGGCCTATCTGGTGGGTGATTTCTGGCGGAAGGCGAAGCTCAGAGTATTGCGCCGCTTGCCGGCACCGATCAGCGACCGGCGCATTCGCAAACATTATGAGGCGGTGATGAACAAAACGGTCGGCCCATTGGAAATAGAGCCCGGAAGCCTCGCCGGCGCGCCAGCGGAGTCGGTTCAAGGATGAAGGTCGAAATCGTTACAAATCGCGACGGCGAAGTGGCGGTCGTCGAATACGACTACCAAAGCCGGTCCGTTGATGAAAAACCCATGGTCCTGGACGTCCTCTTGCAGGCCCAGTTGAATGGCCATGCAGATCTAGCTTTCCGCTATGGCTGCCGGGCCCGGAACTGCGGGGTCTGCACTGTCGATATCAACGGCCGTCCCAGGCTAGCCTGTCGGGCGCGCATCCGCGACGGCGACCGCATCAGCGCCATGGCGACCCTGCCTGTCCTGGCGGACCTGGTGGTGAAGCGCGACGGGATCGCCCGGCAGATGCGTGGCCGCATGCCGGTGCAGGCGGCGGGTAACGATCTGAACGTCGAAGCTCCAGAGGACTACCACGCACTGACGGCCTGCGTGGAGTGCTACGCATGCCTCCACAATTGCCCTATGCATGCCAAGAATTTGAAGCTCGACGACGGCGGGGTTACCGCCGCTGTGGCGGCGGGCGAAGGCTACCTGTGGGGCAATCCGTTCTCGTTATTGAAGCTGCAGATCGTGCGCCTTGATCCCCTGAGCTCGCAGGCGGAAAAGGACGAGGCGGTCACGCAGGCGCGGGATCTGGGTCTGGACGTCTGTACCAATTGTCCCGGCTGCAAGTGCGGGGTCGGGATCGACCTAAAGAACAAGGTAGTAAAGGAACTTCTGGACGCCGCGGGCTTGGCGGCAGGGGGCTAATCTCGTACTGGCGCGACCTTTAGCTAGACAATTCGGCGTTTCAATGGGATGGCGATGTTCTTATTTAGGTCAAGGTCGCGGCTGCGCGCTCCCAAATGTAGGCCGGCATTCTAGAACCCAGGTAAGTTGAGCGCGTGGTCGTGATGTTAATCGGACAGCAACACATCCACCACAGCCGCCGGCG
>CAJWVP010000351.1 GCA_913048145.1 uncultured Rhodospirillaceae bacterium | reverse complement strand
GGGATGCGAACCGCCGGCCCCGGTCCGTGAGCGCGACCATACGCTCTCCATCGGCGCTAACGCCCAGGGCGGATAACCCGCCAAATTCGGCGGCCGATGATGAAATCACAAGACCGCCCCGGTAAGTGAGACTGCCGACGGTGCGTTGTTCCGGGCGCGCCGCGTTCAAGGCTAAGGGTTGGGCGTCGACGGAGATTGGCCCGGCCAGTGACGTGGAGGTGCCGAACCCGGGAGCCAGAAGCGTTCCCCCTAGGAGGACGGTAATTGCCGTTAGACGGATGGGATGTGTCAAGCTAACGTTCCTCGGCTCGTTGTCGGCCTTCGGCCTTTTGGGCGGGGCTGAGCTGTTTTTCAAGTTTCGCCAGGCTTTTGCCGGCCTTGTTGAACCCCTTCGCCACGGCGGCGCTTAGCCACGCGTAGGCCTCCACCGGGTCTTTAGGCATCCCGTGCCCGGTGGCGTTGAGAACGCCCATGATGAACTGCGCTGGTGGATGGCCAAGGCGGGCTGACTTGGCCACCCACTGCGAGCCCATACGGATATCAAGCTTCACGCCCACGCCCTTCAAGTAGCGCTGCCCGACGATCAGCATTTTTTTGGCTGATTTGGTGCGTTCGGCCTCGGCCTTGAAGGTGGCAAAGTCGGTGGCTCGTTGGGATTTGGCGGCGGCTACAGCTTTGGCGGATACGCCGGTACGCCTTAGGTGCCGGCGGTAATCATCAAAATGCCGAAGTAGGGTGGGTACATTTGGTCGGCCATATCCCCAGGCCTTGTCCACGTTTATGCCGCGCGCCGTCATGTAGCGGCCAAAGTCGGCGCACCAGTTGCCGCGTACGTGCTTGCGAAAGCGAATGTTGTCATTGGTGTCGGGCCGGATTCCGAGATCCTGTCGAGATCGCATCTCGTATATGAGCGCCTCGCATTCAAGGTCGATCTTTCGATCCTTATCTCGATGTCCGCGGAAGTGCTGTAACCCGTGCCCGACCAATTCGTGGGCAATCACGGCGGCCAGTTTGTTGGTCTCCCATTTCACACCGAACCGGCCGACCACGACTAGGAACTGCTTCAGCCCGCCGGTTTCCTTTTGAAAGAAATCCGGGAAGAACGCGGCGATGGTCACTTTCGACAGTTGGCGTTTGGGAAACGCTGCGTCATAGACGATGGTGACACGTCCGTTTTCCTTCAGGGTTTCCAGATGGCGTACGCTGAAGGGCGAGGTCGCATAAAGGCGATCTAGGGCCATTCTTAGATTGTGAATGCCTGTTTTTGGCGCCAGAAGTAGGATGTCGGTTTGTTGTTCGCGGAGCGGCATGGCGGCCAATTCGATGCCCCGATGCTCCGTCTTGAGAATCGGTTGGGCGACGGCGTCACCGTGTCCCGCGCAACTGAGCGCGATGATCGCTAGCGCCAGCGCGACGGACTGGCACCCCATCTACGACCAGGCCCTCTGGTGCTTGGGCTTGTCGCCGCCCTTTGGGGCGCCACGGTCATACGAGAAGGCTTTGCCCTCTTCCATGTAGCTGTGGTCATGGATAACGACGCTGTCCTTGTTGATCAGCGCGACCGCATAGGCGGGGTTTTCGTGCGAGCAACCCAGCACTTCCGAGCCATCCAAGCGTAACTCGACTTGATAACAAGTAGCCTTCACCGTGGAGAAGGGGATGCCACGCCAAGATCCGTGGCAGGTCCGATGCAAGTGTCCAAAAAACATGTGGCGAACATGCTTGAAACCTTGAAGAACGGCGATCAGGTCTTCCGGGTTGGCCATACCGATCAGGTCCATGGAATGGATGCCGATTTTCATAGGCGGATGGTGCATGAAAAGGAATACGTCACCCCCTGCGGCCTGTGAATCTAACAACTGCTGGCGCAACCACCGAAGTCGGGATTCGCACAGTCGACCGTTGTTATTGCCGTCGTCCACCGTATCGAGGACTAGGAACGCGCCGGCTGCCGTGTCCATGCGGTAATGAAGAAACCCGTCCTCGGACCATGGAAGTTCGGGGAAGGTATCGCGCGCCGCCATCCGGGCATCGTGGTTCCCCATGAGCAGGTGCCATGGAACTTTGAGTTCGGCGAGTATTTCCTTCAGTTCGGCGTACGCTTGGGCTTCACCCCAATGGGCCAGGTCGCCCGTGATCATGCAGAGTTTGGCGTCACTAAAGTTCCGATTGATGCTGTCGACAGCGCACCTCAAATGGTGGTGTACATTTGTGCCGAACAAGGTGTTCGGGCTGGCGATTATGTGGGGGTCGGTCAGGTGAATAAATTTGAAAAACGGATCGGTCATTGCTCTGTCTCGATTGATGAGATTTGTCGAACCCTAACACCAACGTCGATCAACCGACAGGTCATATGAAGTCTGGAGTTGTATATAGTGCAAGTATTGGCTGCGCTGGGAATTTGAGAATGGCGCTTTTGCCAGCCTGCGCGCATCATTATTAATTGTGGACTGGTGATTGACGAAGGATGGACGGGGCATGTTGACGGCAGAAATGCAGTATATCATTCGGAATTTTAATGCGGGGTCTGTGGCGACGGTGGATGCCGACGGCCGACCGAAGGTCTCCCCCAAGGCCACATTTTTGATACTTGATGACGCAACCATTGCATTCGCCAATATTCGATCACCCGGCACCATTGCCAACTTGCGATGTAACCCTACCTTAGAGGTATGTTTTACCGACATCTTGGCGCGCAAGGCCGTGCGCGTGTCGGGGACCGGGGAGGTAGTGCTTATATCCGACGCGCCGGCGAGCATCCGCGATCCCTTCCAGGAGGGGTGGAATTACCTCGCAGATCAGATGTCGGCTTTCATCGTCATCACCGTAACTGCAGCAGAGATGATCTTGTCACCGGCTTATGAC
>CAJWVP010000350.1 GCA_913048145.1 uncultured Rhodospirillaceae bacterium | reverse complement strand
CGTAAGGCCGAGGGATTTTAAGTCCCTTGTGTTTACCAATTTCACCACGCCCGCATCTGCCCGACCCTAGGCCGGCTATCATCGGCTTTCAAGTCCGGACCTGACGAGTTTTTCCCGCCCCGTGACCTTGCAAAGACGTTAACCGGTGAGAGGCAACGGGACGTCATGATCGATCCCTCCATTGCACTGGCCGCGTGGCTCTCGGTATACATTTATAATCGCGCAGGTGACACGCACACTAAATGCCCACGCCATGGCAGAGGACGGTGAAACCCAATCATAAGCCAACCTCAATTATCGCATGCGGGAGCTGGTTGCCCGACGATGCGTGCGAGCTGATATCGATGAACAACATACCCCCCCTGCACTCGGTGGTGATTGCCTTCCCGAAAGGACGCTCTAAAGTGACCCGATGGCCAAGTATAAAGATCCTTGCGGGTCACCCGTTTTCGACGAGACCTTCCGAGATAAGTTGGAACAGCTGTTCCGATGGCGTCGGGATGTGCGTCGGTTTCGCACCGATCAGGTGGACAGCGAACTGATCGAAGAATTAATCGCGACCTCGGCGTTGGCGCCGAGCGTCGGCAACTCCCAACCCTGGCGCTTCGTCAACGTGGCTGACCCAAACCGGCGCGCCACCATTCGGGCGAACTTCGAGACAGCCAACGCCGACGCCTTGGGCAACTACAGCGGCGAACGAGCGAAGCTGTATGCGACGCTGAAACTCGACGGGCTAGACAAGGCACCGGTGCAACTCGCCGTGTTCTCCGACACGCAAACGCCGCACGGGCATGGACTGGGCTCGCGGACCATGCCCGAGACCTTAGCCTATTCGGTGGTTGGAGCCATCCAGACCCTGTGGCTGGCGGCGCGGACGCAGGGCATCGGCGTCGGATGGGTTTCGATCCTGGACCCAACTGCCGTGGCCCGGACCCTGGACGTGCCGGACGCCTGGCAGTTCATCGCCTATCTCTGTGTCGGGTATCCGGAGGAAGAGCACATGGACCCGGAACTGGTGCGCCACGATTGGCAGGCGCGGGTGGATATCTCCGAGTTTATCGTTGAACGGTAATAATCACCTGCGGCTATTCAGGCCGTTTGTCGTCGACCGGAGTGCCTCCGAAATCCTTAATCATCTGCACGATCTCATCACAAGCCGCGTTAACGACATCGCGATCCGGATGGCGGACGATCAGATTGGTACCTGGCTTGCCATCGTTCCAGAACGGATAGCTGCCGACGTCAGCGTCGGGGAAGTTGTCCTGGATTTCGCCCAATCGCATGCCAATGGTGCCTTCCGGCACATGGGACGTCACCGACGCCGACAGTACCTTTGCGCCGCCGACCAGTTCGTGGGCGTATTCCTTGAACATGGACTGCATGATCCGGGGCACACCGGCCATGACAAAGACGTTTTCCAACCGGAAGCCCGGCGCGGTGGAAACCGGATTCGTCAGCAATGACGCGCCAAAGGGGATATCCGCCATCTTCATGCGTGCCGGGGTTACGTCCCCGGGTTTGTACTTGGCTAACAACATAGCCTCCGCCTCCGGATGGCGCTCGAGGGGCGTGTCGAAGGCCTTGGCGACGGCGGCGGCGGTAATGTCGTCGTGGGTTGGGCCGATGCCGCCCGTGGTAAACACGTAGTCATAGGTGGCGCGACAATAATTGACTGTCTCAACGATCATGTCTTCGATGTCGGGAACAATTCGACATTCGCGAATGCGGATGCCCATGTCGTTCAGGTGTTCACCCAAAAACTGAAGGTTGGCGTCTTTGGTACGGCCTGAGAGAATTTCGTTGCCAATAATAATTAACGCCGCCGATACGACTTTGTGTTCGCCCATTAACATGGCACTCCCTGTTTCGCAAAGCGCAGCCTATCACGCCAACGGAAAAGTGAAACGGCCCCAATGTTTCACAGGGACCGTTTCCTCTAGGCGTGCCGAAAGGGATAGGCGGGGTCGGTAACGCGCCAAAAGCATCTCGTGACCTCATGGGGAGAGACAGGGTGGAATTATTGGAAGATCTGCCAGGTGCGGTCCGGCTACTGAAAGCTGGTAACGCAAGCAAATTACAACAACCTCAACTTCTAGTCGTTCTTCGACTTCTTGGCCCGTTCCGCCTATATGAACCCATCTTTACAGGAACCGATCACTGGGACTACGGCCTAGCTCATCATCTTTTCGAGCACCTATTGCCCCAAGCCGGAGCCGATGGCATGGAGAACATTGTTTGCGAAGTGAAAAAGGAATCGCCGAACCCAGGTTCCGAAGCCTTACATGCGCGCATAGGCTCTCAAGATCTGGGCCAGGCCCGTCTGGTACACGCCGACGAGACCGTACGCTATCTGATAAAGCCCATCACAACACCTTGACCCAAACGCCGATTGAGCTAGATGCGCCGCGCGCGTAAATTCGCAGCGTGGTAGAGAAAGGAGACGTGTCATGGCAGGACCGCTGACCGGCGTTAAGGTGATCGACCTAACCTCCATGGTTTCCGGGCCGCTGGCGACATTGATGCTAGCCGACCAAGGCGCTGACGTGATCAAGGTGGAGAACCCGGGCGGCGGCGACTTCGCCCGCCATGTCGCAACCCGGCGCGGCGGCTTTTCCGCATCCTTCGTCAACAACAACCGAAACAAACGTTCCGTGGTGCTTAACCTTAAGGACCCGGCGGGGCTGACGGCGTTCAAACACCTAGCGGCCGACGCGGATGTGGTCATTCAGAACTTCCGTCCCGGCGTGGCCGCGCGCATCGGTGTCGGAGAAGAAGTCCTCCGCGCGTTGAACCCGCGCCTGATCTACGTCTCCATCACCGGCTTTGGATTCGATGGTCCGTACAACCAAAAACCCGTATTCGATCCCCTGATACAATCGCTAACCGGTTTGACC
>CAJWVP010000349.1 GCA_913048145.1 uncultured Rhodospirillaceae bacterium | reverse complement strand
CCCTTTTGCCACGCATCTTTCTACCTCATACATTGAAACCACTTGGGAGCTACCCAAAACGTGCTCAACATGCCTCCCGGTAGGTAAGCAGGAGAGAGCCATGTACCCTTAATCGGCGCCAGTTTTACCGGCCAGTAGGCGCCCTGTTCTCCCAAGTACTGCTAGACGGCGACTGGGTCGCCGGCGCTGCCGGACGGGGATTTTGATCTTTCCCTGGCCGTGCTCCGCGCTCCACTATGAGACCAACCGTAAAGAGTTCGAAGCGCGAGGAAAGGAAGGCCGCCATGATACCATCGATTGTTGATCTGTCTGTCGCCGTCCATGACGGCCATTGCCGCTGGGCCATCGAGCGGGTGCTGGCCAGAAGCTATGAGGCCGGTGACACCCACCAGGCGACCCAGATGACAATGAGCTTCCATTCCTTCACCCACATGGATTCGCCCAAACACTTCGACCGTGACGGTTTTACAACCACGGAGATCACGCCCGAGATGACCGTCGGCCCGGCCGCCGTCATCGACCTGCCTGGCGAGTCGAACCGGGCCATCACGGCCGCCGACATGGACGCATCGGGCGCCGACGTTTATCCTGACGACATTGCTATTCTGCGGACGAAGTGGGACCAACAGCGCTCCGTGAAGGAGCTTAATTTTTGGACCAACGCGCCGTATCTGGAGGCGGACGCCTGCCGGTGGCTGTATGACAAAGGCATCAAGGCCATTGCATATGACTTTCCCCAGGATTACTGCATCCGCGACTATGCCACCGGCGCGCGCATGCCCGAATGGGAAGAGAATACGTCTCACATCGAGCTGCTTCTAAAGGGCGTCATTATGTTCGAATATCTTTGCAACATGGGCGCCATCCAGAGCAAGCGCCCCCTGTTCGTGGGGCTGCCCATCAAGGTGGAGGGCAGCGACGGTGCGCCGGCGCGGTGCGTCGTCTTTGACCAAGAGCAGCCCGCGCCCGTATAGCAGCCCCTCCGTGCTGCCTCGTAAACCTGTGTGCGCAGACAACGACGGTCCGCATCCGTATCCTCGCAGGCGTGCCATAGGGTGCAGATCGAGATTGGGTCCAAGGCCAGCGGACAGGCCGGGTATTTGGCGCGGCTGCCGCGAGCCGGCGGCGGACACGGACAAACTCACGGCAGCCGGAGCCAAGGCCCAGGTCCAACCTTTCTATGACCTCCTGGACGCTAAGGGCAGCATTGGGGCAACGTCAGCCAACCCGTGAGGGGCAAGAGCTTCCCTATTATGAGAATTGACATGCACACGATGGAGAGCGGTAAGATCGTCCAGGCTTACCATATCTAGGATGGGGCTGGCGCGCTGAAAAAGGTGGCGGCTAAAACGACCCAGTAATTGCGTCGGCCCCGCCGATGGAGCATGCGCGTTTCGCTAATGGACGCGCCGGGTTTCCTGCGGATAAACTGATCCGACTGGATGCGGGTCAGAGTCTTTGGAAGGGGACGCCATGGCGCTCAACGGCCAGATGATGGATAGGCCGCTGACGATCGGGTCGCTGATTGATCACGCGGCGCGCTATCACGGTGGCACAGAAATTGTTTCCGTAGAGGCCGACGGTGACGTGCGGTGTTCCGACTGGGAAGGGGTCGCGGTCAATGCCTGTCGATTAGCCTCGGCCCTTCAAAGGCTTGGCATTGGCACCGGCGACCGGGTTGGAACTCTGGCCTGGAACCACCAACGCCACCTGGAAATATATTTTGGCGTTTCGAGCGCCGGCATGATCTGTCACACAATCAATCCGCGCTTGTTCGCCGATCAACTAGTCTACATTATTCGCCACGCCGCCGACCGGGCCGTCTTCCTGGACCGATGTTTCGTGCCGATGATCGCGCAGCTCCTGGGTGAGCTCTCCCATGTGGAACACTGGTTCTTGTTGGGGAGCATCGATGACGAATGCGCGGCGGCCATCCCCGGTCTGAAGAGTTACGACGAACTCATCGTCGGTGGCGATCCCAATTTTTCCTGGCCCGATCATGAGGAAGCCCTGGCCTCTAGCCTGTGCTATACCTCGGGCACCACGGGGCGGCCCAAGGGGGTACTCTATACGCACCGCTCCACGGTGCTCCATTCCTTTGCCATCAGCCTTCCCGACAGTCTTGGCCTATCCGCCCGAGATAGCGTTCTGCCAGTGGTTCCCATGTTCCACGTCAATGCCTGGGGCGTACCCTATGCGGCGGCCATGACCGGGGCGCGACTGGTGATGCCGGGCCCCCACCTGGACGGCGAGAGCCTAGTCCGGCTGATCGACAGTGAGGCCGTGACCCTGGCCCTTGGCGTGCCGACGATCTGTTACGACCTGTTGGCGGCGGCGGCGGACATGGGGCTGGCGTTGACCAGTCTTGAGCGTACCGTAGTTGGCGGTTCCGCCTGTCCGCCGTCTATGATGGATGCCTTCCGCGACAATCACGGCGTCGAAGTGCTTCATGGCTGGGGGATGACTGAAATGAGCCCTGTTGGGACCATCAACCAATTGCTGACCAAGCATGAATTCCTGGCACCGGCCGATCAAAACAGTCTGCGCCACAGCCAGGGACGCCCCATCTACGGGGTTGAAATGAAGATTGTCGACAGCGACGGATGGACTCTGCCTACGGACGGCGTAGCCCAGGGAGATCTGATGGTCCGCGGGCCTTGGATCGCCCAGTCCTATTTTCTTTCGGATGGGGTTTCGGTCCTGGTGGACGAATGGTTTCCAACCGGCGATGTGGCCAGCATCGATGCGGACGGCTACCTTACGATCCATGACCGGTCCAAGGATATCATCAAATCTGGCGGTGAATGGATAAGTTCGGTGACCTTGGAAAACATCGCTATAGCGCATCCGGACCTGGCTGACGCCGCGGTCATCGGCGCGCGGCACGTCAAATGGGGCGAGCGGCCGGTGTTAATCGCCGTGGCCCGCGCTGGGACTGCGCCGGATCCAGCGGAGGTCCTGGCGATCTTTGTGGGTAAGGTTGCCAAATGGCAGG
>CAJWVP010000348.1 GCA_913048145.1 uncultured Rhodospirillaceae bacterium | reverse complement strand
TAGACGACAATCACAGACGACAACAATCGCGCGCTAGTCACCCCGACGGAGCGTGGTTCGAGACGGCATTCGCAGACGACGGCAATCAACAACGAGAGCGCGCTGGGTGGCGTGAGAGCGCACTGCATGTTGTATCCGTTGCGCATCGCGAACTCGAACGTGCGCCGCTGCAGCTGCACGGAGGCGCCGATGGAGAACTGCCCCATCGCCGCGATGAAGGCGTCCGCGCTCTCCTCGTCCTTGACGCGGATGAGCAACCCTCGCTACCGCCACCCCAAGACGATCTGTTTGGTTGAGAGGTAGACCTTGAATTTGCCCTGAATTGACGCCACCTTTTCTCCCATCGATGCTCAATAACGCTGCCCCAGCATTTCAAATTAAACATCACATGGGATAGGATTGTGGTCATGCGCACATACCTTCAGATTGATTTAGGCCAACACGACGTCACCAAGGAAACTGTGTCCCGCGAAGATCTGGCTAGGGCTGGACGCTACCACATCGTTAAGACGCTACTTGCGTGCGGCGCGGCAGATGTTGATCCTTTGTCGCCAGAGAATCCCTTGATCTTTTCCGCCGGCCCTTTCGCGGGCACCAATTTCTCTAACGCGAACCGTATCAGCGTCGGTTGCAAGAGTCCGTTGACCGGCGGGATTAAGGAATCAAATGCCGGTGGGACGTTCGCATTCGCCATGGGGCAGTTGGAAATCTCCGGTATCACATTGAACGGCGAATCTGACGAATGGGTAGTCATCCGCATTCCCAAAGAGGGTGAAATCACGTTTGAGCCTGCCGCCGATATAATGGGAATGGGGCTGTTCAAGTCCGCCGCCATTCTTCACGAGCGTTACGGCGAGAAGGTCAGCATCGGTATGTGTGGACCGGTGGCGGAATACGGCGGTTTGATCGCCGGAATTGCCTTTTCGGACCAGGAAAACCGACCGGTTCGCCTCTCAGCGCGGGGCGGCGTCGGGGCCGTAATGGCAGCAAAGAAAGTGAAGGCCATCGTCGTCGACAAGAACAAGATGCCGACGTTCTCCGACCGCAAGAAACTTATGGGGTCTATCCGTGAGTACGGCAGCAAACTGTCCGATGATCTGGCCATCGCTAGCCTAGGGCGCAATGGCACAGCGCAAGTCGCCGATCTGATCAATCACATGGGTGGCATTCCGGTGCGGAATTTCAGCGGCGGTCAGGTCGTCGACCCCACCAAGGAAACATTGAAGATGGGCGGCGACTACATCCGCGACCAAAATATTTCCCGCGGCGGCGATCCCACGCATGCTTGCATGCCTGGATGCATGATCAAATGCTCGAATGTTTATGCTGACACTGATGGCAACGAAGTCGTCTCACCCCTCGAATATGAGACGATCGGACTTCTAGGCACCAATTGTGGCCTGACAGATCCAGATGAGGTGGCGGCGTTGAACTGGATCGCCAATGATCTCGGTGTCGACACTATAGAAACCGGCGCAACCATCGCGCTTCTGATGGAGGCAGGCGAAGCCGATTATGGTGACCTTGTATTCATGGAGGCGGCCCTGAACGATATCCGAGTTGGAAACGAGCGCGGACAACTGTTGGCGCAAGGTGCAGCTCGGGTCGGCGAACATTACAACCTAAACCGAGTTCCAGTAATTAAGAAGCAGGCCATCAGCGCCTATGATCCTCGTGTCATTGAGGTGACTGGCATCAGCATGATGCTAACGGCGCAGGGCGCTGATCATACGGCGGGTAATCTGTTCAACATCGAAACCAAGGACAAAAGCACTCAGGAATTGACGGACGCCAGTATGGAAGTTCAGGCCCTGTGCGGCGCGGCCGATTCGCTTGGCCTATGCGTGTTCGGGCGTTCAGTCACGAACATCAACCAGGACCTGATCATCAATGCCCTAAACGATGCCCTAGGAACCGAATTTGATACGTCGTTCTATTTGCAATTGGGTCAGGAAACTTTGGAGATGGAAACCGCGTTCAACGAAGCGGCGGGATTCTCAGAGATGGATGATGAATTGCCTGAATTCTTCTACTCGGAGAGCCTGCCGCCCATGGACAAGACGGCACGCCATCACGCAGCCGAGGTTAACCAATACCGACGCAATTGGCTTCACGCGAGATCGAACTGATCAATCTTCGATATCGCGCTAAGTTAAATGCGTCATTTTCGAAATCGATGGAGAAGTGATAGGTCATGCTCGCCCTCGTCCACCTGCTCCATCTCTTATTTCTAAACAACGCTCGTTAGCATTTCGCGCACGATAGCGTTGGTGACCTTCTGTACATCTTTGGAGGCGCTTGCTTCTTCAACAAACCGACGGTCACAAATGGCACGATAGAGTTACCCGTGGCGGGCTTTCACAGAAACAATAAGGGCGTCCGCCAACTCTCTGGGCGCAAGATAGATGGGCATGTTAAGGAATGACATCTTTGAGCTTCAGTTAGACGAGGTTCCACATACCAGCTGTTCATGAATTCTCCTTCAATCGATGGATCAGCCGATGGAAATAACCTGCCAAATCCCCCTTCAGGCTCTCCAGGGCCTGCTAAACAACCTTACAGTGAAAAATGCCGTTCTCGGCAGCTTAGTGCGACATCAGGACTGGTATTGGTGAATGTTTGAGGATATGCCGAGTGACGCCCCCCAAGATCATCTGTCGCATGCGGCTATGAGTATAAGCTCCCATTACCAATAGATCGGCGTTCTCGGACATCAGGTCATCTATGAGTTTCGCGCCGACAGTAGACGGCGGGCCGGAGATGGCTTGTGCCTTCGACTCAATGCCATGCCAGCGAAGATAAGATGTCAATTCAGGTGCGCGCCGACCCGAGGTTTTACCGCTGTCGACGGTAAAAGACGTCACGGATTCTGCAGCCTTTATTATGGGCAGCGCAGATGCGACCGCCCGGGCCGATTGGGCACTACCGTTCCAGGAAATAACGATCCGGTTCCCAGGGTCTGGGCATTCCGTCGGCGGCACCACCAGTACAGGTCGGC
>CAJWVP010000347.1 GCA_913048145.1 uncultured Rhodospirillaceae bacterium | reverse complement strand
CGCCACCGTGGTCCCATGCAGGACCTCTAACACGTCCATGCCCGTGAGCCCGTGGGCGGCGAACACTTGGCCCAGGCCGTCAACAATAGCTTCCGCGTAGTTGTCGACGCTGGAGGAAATTTTCTTAGTGAGGACGTTACCATCTTCGTCCATAAAAACGATATCGGTGAAGGTGCCGCCGATATCGACGCCAACGCGGTATCCACTCATGCCCCTTACTCCGTCGCATCCAGGGCATTGGTCGCGCCTGCATCATCCCAAGCCACGGCCGGTGGGGTGGACCAAGCCCGTTTGGTCCTGAGTGTGTCACGGAGCGTGGCGGTGGCGTCCGAATCCACGGCGCGGCCGTCGGCGGTCAACACCACGCCGTAATTGTCGCGGGCCGATCCGGCGCTCACCAGCTCATCGCGGACATCCTTGCACACGAGGTCCGCATCTCGCTCCAACGGGTCACCCCAACCGCCGCCGCCGGCCAGTTCGTGGCGGAACACGTCGCCGTTAGTGATGTTCATGGTCGGTTTGGAAGTAAGCTTCTCATTCGCGCCTTCCGGGTTTAGGTAGTTGGCCGAGCGCTGTCCCGGCTGACCGCCGTAGAGGCCATAGGGGCGGAAGCGCGAGCGGTCCGTGCGGACCTGCAGGACGGCTTCGCGTTCGGTGAAACGGTATTCCCTATAATAGGGTGCGCCACCCCGGAACTTGCCAGCGCCCGCCCGGTCGGGGAGCAGTTCGTAGGCTAGGATTTCCACTGGTTGCTCCGCCTCTATGACCTCCACGGACTGGGACGCCATGTTTGCGAACATGTTAGAGTTTCCTTGCAACCCGTCTGCCCAGGGCCGGCCGCCCCAGGTGCCGCAGGCGAAATCCACGTAGATGTAGGGGTTACGGTCCGCGTCATAGCCGCCAATGGACACGCCGGAGTTGCCGCCGTCAGATGCGGCGCAAACCTTGTCCGGGCACATCTTCGACAACGCTCCCAGCATGCAATCCACCATGCGGAATCCGGTCAGGCCCCGGGCTGCGCAGGCGGCGGGCAAAACGCCGTTGGCGATAGTGCCGGCGGGCGCGGTCACGTCGATCACCCGGAAAACGCCCTCGTTGTTGGGGATGCCGTCAGGCAGGATGGATCGGATGCCCGTGTAGCTGGCCGCTTTGGTAAAAGACAATGTGTTGTTGATGGCGCCCTTTACCTGTTCGGAGCTGCCGTCCCAGTCCACGTGCATCTGGTCACCCTTCTTGGTGATAGTGACGTAAAGCCGGATCGGCCGGTCCACGTCGATGCCGTCGTCGTCGATCCAGTCTTCGAAGCTGTAGGTGCCGTCAGGGAGTTCGGCGACCGCCGCGCGGGTCAGGCGCTCGGCGTAGTCGATTATCTCTTCCATATAGACCCCCACGGTATCGACGCCATAGCGCTCGATCACCTCTAGGAACTGGCGTTCGGCGATATGACAGGCGGCCAATTGAGCACGTAGGTCGCCAAAGACTTGGACCGGGATGCGGACGTTCTTCTCGATGAGCATCCAGAGCGTCTCGTTCAGTTTGCCTTGGTCATAGAGCTTCATGGGGGGAATACGAAGGCCTTCTTGATAAATCTCGGTGGAATCCGACGCGTTCGATCCTGGCACCCTGCCGCCCACGTCGGCATGGTGGCAAATGGTGGCGGCGAAGGCGATCCGATCGCCCTCACAGAAGATGGGTTTAAAAATGAAGATATCGGGCAGATGCATGCCGCCGTCGAAGGGGTCGTTCATGATGTACATGTCTTCGGGTTGCATCGCTTCACCAAAGCGTTTGACCACGACTTCCAAGGCCGTCGGGATCGATCCTAGGTGCGCCGGCAACGTAAGCCCCTGAGCGACCAGCTTGCCATTCTTGTCGGCAAAGGCTGTGGAAAAATCCATGTTGTCGCGCAACACGCCGGAATAGGTGGTTCGGCAGATCGTCAATGCCATTTCATCGGCGATGGAGAAGATGGAATTCTTGAACAATTCGAAGGCGATGGGGTCGTCGATGGTTGGCATGTGCGGGACCTCCCAGGATTCTAGACGACTAAGGATACGGGTTTCTCAAAAGCTGAAAAGTAAAGATTCCGCTGACGCCGGTTTCGGCGTCATAAAACCTTCGTATATCTGTCACGTACAGGCATAGAGCCATTCCTATATTCCATCCTGATGGGACGGGCTATCCGGTAGTAAATCGATCAGGAGCCTAGGAAGCTTATGTACAAGAAAGTTCTCATGATCGCCACTGTCAGCAGTATCGCCTTCGTCGGCGCAACCGACACCCGCAATCAAATCAGGATCGTTGGATCGACCACGGTTTATCGTTCTGCCACCGTAGTTGCCGAACATTTATGCAAAGTTATCGATTTCAAGACCTCCGTGGTCGAGAGCGCCAGTTTTAGGCGCCTAGGGCGATGCCAAGTGTCCGGAGCCTCGGCAAGCCGGCGTATAATTGGTAAGACTTCGTTCATCAAATCCCTTTATGTACATCACGTTAGGCGCAAATTCGAAGCTGGGTGAGATGGCCGGTTCACGGATTTCCTATACCCGTTTGGTTTCTCAATTCGGGCAAGTGCTACGGAATGACCACCTTGTCTTGTCCGTTCTGGCGCTTTTTGTCGGCTGTTTGACGGGCGTCGCTGTTGCCCTGTTTCGTGAGTTTATCGCCCTGGTCCAGTTTGCGACCTTCCAGGCGGAGGTGGAGAGAATCTCCAGTTTTGCAGCTGAACTGCCCTGGTGGCATGTGGTCAGCGTGCCGATGCTGGGTGGGCTCTTGGTGGGCGTCCTCACGTATCGTTATCTGCCGGGCCGCCGGCCACACAACGTTCCCGACGTGATTGAGGCCAACGCGCTCCGTGGCGGACGCATGTCGCCGCGGGTGGGTCTTGTGGCGGCCCTGGTCAGCGGACTTTCCATTGGTGCCGGCGCCTCGGTGGGACGCGAAGGACCGGCGGTGCACCTGGGCGCGTCGCTCAGCAGTTGGATTGGGCGCCGACTGCATCTGTCGCGATCTTTGACGCGGACCCTGTTGGGTTGCGGCGTAGCATCGGCCGTAGCGGCATCATTCAACTCGCCGATCGCCGGTG
>CAJWVP010000346.1 GCA_913048145.1 uncultured Rhodospirillaceae bacterium | reverse complement strand
TACAATATCTTGTATATTTTGTTTACACTTAGCACATTATCATGCTTGTCGAGCCTAGGCCCGGTTGATTAGGATAGTGTCGTAGGAAGTCGAAAAAATCGGGAAATCCCATGCAAACCGAGCTCTTTAAAGAGGGCCATCAGCCCCCCACTAAAAAATCCAAGACAGCTCCAAAAAAGAAGGCTGCAAAGACGGTCAGCAAGGCTGCACCGGTGGCCAAGAGCGCCGGCGGAAGTTATTCGGCGAAGGACATTGAGGTTCTGGAGGGCTTAGAACCGGTGCGCCGTCGGCCCGGCATGTACATCGGCGGCACGGATGAACGCTCGCTTCATCACCTTGCGGCGGAGATCCTCGACAACTCCATGGACGAGGCCGTGTCTGGCCATGCGAGCTATATTCACATCGAACTTCTGCCCGACCGGTCGTTGACCATCTCTGACAATGGCCGCGGCATTCCAACGGACCCGCACCCTAAGTTTAAGGACAAGTCGGCCCTGGAAGTGATTCTGACGACGCTTCACTCCGGTGGTAAGTTTTCCGGCGAAGCCTATGAGACGTCGGGCGGCCTACACGGGGTTGGCCTGTCCGTTGTGAACGCCCTGGCCGACCGGTTGACCGTGGAGGTGGCGCGCGACCAAAATATGTGGCGTCAGACATACCAGCGCGGCGTTCCCGACGGGCCGCTGAAAGATGCTGGCGCGGTCCGCAACCGGCGTGGCACCACTGTCAATTTCCATCCCGACGCACAGATTTTTGGGCCACACAATTTCTTCAAGCCGGCGATGTTATATCGCATGGCGCGGTCCAAGGCGTACCTGTTTCGTGGTGTTGAAATTCGCTGGACCTGCCACGAGAAGTTGCTTGTCGATGGCGACGACACGCCCGCCAAGGACACCCTACATTTCCCGGGCGGCCTAACCGATTATCTCGTCATCGCCCTGGGTGAACGAAAAACCATCACGCTGCAGTCATTTGCCGGCCAATCGAAGATGAACGGTGGATCGGGCAAGGTGGAATGGGCCGTTGCCTGGCCCGTGGATGAGGATCCGTTCTTTAACTCCTATTGCAACACAGTACCGACCCCGTTGGGCGGCACCCACGAGCTAGGTTTGCGTGGCGCGCTAACCAAAGGCCTCCGCGCCTACGGGGAGCTCGTCGGCAACAAGCAAGCCGCCAAGCTCAACGGTGACGACGTGGTCGGCGGCACCTTAGTCATGTTGTCCGTATTCATCGCCGATCCGCAATTCCAGGGCCAAACTAAGGACAAGCTATCCACGGTGGAGGCCCAAAAACTGGTGGAAAACACGGTCCGCGACCACTTCGACCACTGGTTGTCTGGGGCACCTGACGCGGCGAAGGCACTGTTGGAGCACGCGATTGAGCGGGCAGAGATCCGACTCAAACGGCGTGCGCAGAAGCAAACCAAACGCCAATCTGCTACCCGGAAATTGCGCCTCCCAGGCAAGCTTTCGGATTGTACCCGGACCACGGCGCAAGGCACTGAACTTTTTATCGTCGAGGGAGATTCGGCTGGTGGCTCAGCCAAGCAGGCGCGGAACCGCGAGACCCAGGCCATCCTTCCCTTGCGCGGAAAGATTCTCAATGTCGCCAGCGCCACCGCCGACAAGATGCGCGCCAACCAGGAGCTGTCCGACCTGATCGAAGCCTTGGGCTCTGGTTTGGGCGAGGCCTTCATGGAGGATGACCTCCGGTACGAGAAGGTTATCATCATGACCGATGCTGACGTGGACGGGGCCCATATCTCCTCATTGCTGATGACCTTTTTCTTCCAGGAGATGGCCGGGCTGGTGGGCTCGGGCCACCTTTATCTAGCAATGCCGCCGCTCTACCGCATCAATCAGGGCTCAAAATCCATGTATGCGCGTGATGATGCGCACAAGGATGAGCTTATGGAAAAGGAGTTCATGGGCCGCGGTAAGGTGGAGATCAGCCGTTTTAAGGGCCTCGGCGAAATGCCGCCGGCACAACTCAAGGAAACCACCATGGACCCAGCGCGGCGGACCCTGGTCCGAGTCACGATCCCGGCAGGCCAGACGGATGACGAAATCATTGAGGCCAAGTATACGGCCCGCCTCGTTGACAACCTCATGGGCAAGAACCCGGAGAAGCGGTTCAAGTATATCCAGGAAAACGCTAGCCTAGTTGAAGACATCGACGTCTAGATTTCCGCGCCATTCCGGGTTGGGGCTATCCCCCCGGGCAATCCGCGTTCAAGGTCTGATGAACGCGATCCGTCGCGACCCCGCCGGCGACCAGCAAGCTGGCAATAGCGTTTGTGTCCCGCGCGGCCTTAGCGGCGTCGATGGGGAATATGTCGGACGAGGCGCTGCCGGCCATGGTGACGATCACCGCCATTGGCCTGTTCTCCTCGTAGGCCGCCAGAAGATGGTCGATCAACCGGAGTTCGGGTTTTGAATCGCCGAACCGGCCAAGGCGAAGTTTCAACGGCACGACCCGTGTCGGTCGCGTTGCCCGCGCCGTATCGGGCAAGAGAGACAGGACACGGAAATAGTCACATCCGTAGGGCAACACCGGGTTCGCCTGCGAGACGAAGATCGTTGCCTTTTCGGGGGACAGCAGCCCAAGGCCAAAACAAGCCCGCGCCTGTTCCTCGGTGTCACAAACCTCGATGTTGTGCCAGAATGCGTCCCATCCCCAGAGATCATCGCGCTCATAGGGTGCGTTCGGCGAGGACCGCGACCGCCCGTGCCATGCCCGTTCAATGACATAGAGATCCCTTTGCCCCTGGATGATTTGAAAAGCGGCCACTTCATGTTGCAGAAAGTCCGAGCCGCCCGGCCTTTTTTTAAAGGTGGGTTTGTCGCACTCCACATACAGGCGGATAGCAAGGTAACCCTCTAAGTTGAATCGCTCGGGGCCACGCAGTTTTTTTTGGCCGCAACCGGTGACGAACCGCGTGCGCAAATTGCGGGCTAACACCGACGGACTGATCCCCTTCGGATTGGCGACGATTTGGATGGTTACCATCTCTGTCCACTGCTGGGGCGTCTCCCCCTTTGGAAAGTATTCAAAGAAGTGGAGGTTGTCGGTCTTGGTTTCGAAGCTCAACCGCCATCCGTCTGGGGGATAGACGAA
>CAJWVP010000345.1 GCA_913048145.1 uncultured Rhodospirillaceae bacterium | reverse complement strand
GGCGTTGGACGCCGTAGATTATTTTCACCAAGGTCGATTTTCCGGCGCCGTTCTCGCCAAAAAGGGCGTGCACCTCGCCGGGGAGGATCGAAAACGCAACGTCATCATTCGCCAGCACCCCAGGGAACCGTTTGGTAATCCCGGAGAGATCAAGGAGCGGTATGTCGGTCATGAGCCCCTCTAGCCCTGTCTGTTTGCGGCAGGTTTCTCTGGACCCCACCTTGTTGCAACCGTAGCAGGAAATCCGCGGCTAAAGACACCGCAATCACCGCCGGCTCCTTACCATCAAGTCCGGCCAGTCCGATGGGTGCTTGCAGTTGTGCAATGGATGGCTCCGGGATACCGACCTCGCGCAACCGTTTCACGAAGCGGACACGCTTGGTCCTAGAGGCGATCACCCCAATGTAGCCAAAAACACCATGCTCCATGACCGCCCGGCAAACATCGAAGTCGATGGCATGAGAATAAGTCATTATCACGTGCCAGGCGCCGGGTGGGGCGTGTCGGGCCGCATCTGCCGGATCCGTCGCAACCAATTTTACCACGTTCTCGGGCAAATCCGAGGGATAGCGTTCCGCGTCGGTATCCACCCAATAGATTTCAAACGGCAGATCGACAAACGCTTTAATCACGGCACGGCCAACATGCCCGGCACCGTAAAGAAAAATTGGTTGGACTGAAACGTTCAAAGGTTCGATAAACCAGCCTGAAATCAGGGCGGCATCGCGGGCACGAGTGCCAGATAAACATTCCCGAACGTAACCACGAACCCCCAGTGGCCATGCCTCGAAATCGTCCTTACGATGTATTGCAAACCGCCAGGGCCGACCCGGCTTGATGGGCCGCACGAGGAACGCATCTACTGAACTGCCAACGGGCACATCGCGAAGCTCTGCCAGCCCCACGGGTTCGAACAACAACTGGACAAATCCGCCACAACACTGACCAAGCGCCGGACCAAGGGGAAAGTCGCGAACCTCGCGCCGCCATTGCGGTTCTGTGACCGCAACATAGCCATCCAACAGATCCCTGGCGGCGAGAAGGGCCGTCAATTCCAGTGCTCCGCCACCGATTGTCCCGTTGAATACCGCTCGACCCACGGTCATGGCGCTGCCGACGCCGCGCGGCGCCGAACCGTCAGCTCGAATGATAGTGACGCGAACAGCGCCACCTTCGGCAGTCACCGTCTCATGGAGATTGGTGAGCCATTCCGGTGTCATCCCGCCGTATCCCGCGTCGCACTCACACCACGCACGGCCGCAAGCACACGTTCCGGCGTGGCCGGCGCATCCAATTGTGGGTAATGCACATAGTCGCCGGCAGCGGAAACCGCGTCAGACAAGGCCATCAATGCAGAAATGCCCAACATCAATGGCGGTTCGCCGACCGCCTTGGATCGATGGATCGTCTGCTCCTCATTCTCGCCCGGAGCCCAGATGTTGATCCGCATATCGGGCGCGCGGTCGCCCAGGGTTGGAATCTTGTATGTCGATGGCGCATACGTGCGAAGATGGCCTTGGTCATCCCACCAAAGCTCCTCTGTCGTTAACCAGCCTGCGCCCTGAATGAACCCACCCTCGATTTGACCGAGGTCGATGGCCGGGTTCAAAGACTTGCCCACGTCATGCAGGATATCAACCCGCAGCATACGGTTCTCACCCGTCAGGGTATCAATGGCGACTTCGGTGACAGCGGCCCCGTAAGCGAAGTAGAAAAACGGCCGGCCTTTGGCCTGCACTTTGTCCCAATTAATTTTTGGCGTCGCATAGAACCCGGTGGCCGATAGTGGGATACGCGCCTGATAGGCCTGGCTGATCAATTCATCAAAGGACACCGTGTCGCTGCCGATCCGTACCCGACCAGGAAGGAATTCCACCTCATCGGGCGACGTCTGCCAGCGTTCGACAGCGAAGTCATGAAGCCGTTTCTTGATCTTCGCGCAGGCATCCGCCGTGGCCATACCGTTTAAATCCGAACCACTGGAGGCTGCTGTCGCTGACGTGTTGGGAACTTTGCCGGTATGGGTCGCCGTAATCTTAATCCGGTCGATGTCGACTTGGAACGATCGGGCCGCCACTTGGGCCACCTTGGTGAACAGGCCCTGCCCCATTTCGGTGCCACCGTGGTTCAGGTGGATTGAACCGTCGTTGTAGACATGAACGAGGGCGCCAGCCTGATTGAGGAAGGTGAGCGTGAACGAGATACCGAACTTCACCGGTGTGAGTGCGATACCCCTTTTGAGAGTTTGGCTGGTTTGGTTCCATTCCCGAATGTCGGCGCGGCGTTTATCGTAATCCGCGCTGTCGCGCAGTTCGGCAACGATCTCATCAATAACACAGTCCTCAACGGTCATGTCGTAAGGCGTGACGGCGCGATCGTTAACCGCGCCTTTCGGATCATAAAAATTAGCGCGCCGCACCTCGATCGGGTCCTTACCCAGAAAATGGGCAATCTCATCCACAACGCGCTCAATGCCGACCATGCCCTGTGGTCCACCAAACCCCCGAAACGCCGTGTTAGAGACCGTATGGGTTTTACATCGGTAGGATGTGATCTTCACATTAGGCAGGTAGTAACTGTTGTCCGCATGGAACATGGCCCGATCGCAGATGGGTACGGAAAGATCATAAGACATGCCACACCGGCCAGCTTGCTGGAAGTCAATGCCTTCGATACGGCCGTCATTGTCGAAACCCACCTCGTAGTCGATGCGGAAATCATGACGCTTGCCCGTCATGATCATATCTTGATCACGATCATAGCGGACCTTGGCGGCTCGGCCTGTCTTCGAAGCGATTAGCGCCGCAGCCGCAGCCGGCAGATTGCCATTGCTTTCCTTGCCGCCGAAGGCCCCGCCCATGCGGCGGACCTCGACAGTGACCGCATTGTTTGTCAGGCCCAGGACCTTGGCGATGGTATGTTGGACTTCGCTTGGATGCTGCGTGGAACTATGAACGGTGACATCACCATCCTCGCCCGGCACAGCCAACGCCACCTGGCCCTCCAGATAGAAGTGTTCCTGTCCGCCCATGTAGACGCGGCCCGACAAGGAATGCACGGCGCCGTCGATGGCCGCCTGCGCGTCACCGCGAGCCATGACATAGGGCGCCTCCAACAGG
>CAJWVP010000344.1 GCA_913048145.1 uncultured Rhodospirillaceae bacterium | reverse complement strand
CCATGAAAATAAAAGCCCTTGGGTGGCGGCATGCGGCTACCGACTAGGCTGAGGCGCGCCAGCCAACCCGTCTTACCCATCTGCTGAGCGTAGTCGACCAACTGGTTGTCCAATGCCTGCAGGCCAGCCATGGCCTGATCCTGAACCGGATCATGGTTGATCGTGCCATCCTTTAACAGTGACCGATAAGCATCCAGAGGCGAGGTGATCACGAGACCGGCTCCCACCCGGGCGCGGCGGCCATGGTGGCTTCCATCTCGCGGCGGACCGTGTAGGCAGTAGAACCCGTCAGACTTAGACCCAACTCCAGATCGCTCCAAGTGACCACGCCACCTTCTTTGACGGGATTCTTGAGCGTAGCTTTGTGTGCCAAGCCAATCGGCACCGCGCCCAAACTCAAGGAATCTCTGGCTAACATAAGCCGGCCCCAAACCATATAGCCCCCCTCCCCGTCCAATACATCGCCGGGCTGCAAATCGCACTTCGCCGTCGCCGCCACGTCCGACCGAAAGGCATCTGGCGCGCCAGTAGGTAAGTTCAGCAAGGCCGCTGAAGCAATACTAGGTCCGAGTTCTAGGCCAATTAGGTGATAGGGGCGCCACAACGCCGAGTACTGTCCGCTGGGATCCGTTATCAGACCGTAGTCGGCGAAACACCGTTCCACATAATCCGTTGGCGCATGGAAGGTCACGTAGACGCCCCAACGGAGGTCATTTTCCACGTCGTTGCCGTTTCGTCGCCGCGACGAGATTACCTCCACCTGGCCCTTGTGATGCAAGATGCCGCCCGCTGTTTCCGGTATCATTGAACCAGCCAGGTCCTCTACGGCGCACGCCGGAAAGGATAGCCCGGCCGATGCCGGCGTCAAACCTGTGGCGTTGGAAACAGCCGCCATTTCAATGGCGGATTTGGTGCCGTCGATGAAGGATGTGAACATCTTGGCGTTCATCCCACCTTTCTGGGCACGCTCGGCGCCGCCCTCACCGAAGTAATGATCCCAGACCGTATCCGGATTGATGGCATGGTATTCGGGCATGTACAGCGTGCCTTTGCCCGCCGCCGCCACTTCTAGCCCGCAGGACCGAGCCCAATCGACCAATTCGACGATCAACGCCGGCTGGTCGCCATAGGCCAGGGAATAGACTAAGTTGGCCTTACGAGCCTTCTCTGCCAAATAGGGCCCGGCGACCACGTCGGCCTCAACGTTGACCATGACCAAATGTCGTCCGCGCTCAATCGCGGCCAGGGCATGGCGAATGCCTACGTCTGGATCACCTGTCGCCTCGACCACAACATCCAGTCCGCCAGCGTTGATCAGAGCTTCAGCGTCGTCGGTGACCCAGGTGGTACCCTCAGCCAGGGCCTTCGCCCCCGATGTCGCCTGATAACGGTGCCGAGGCCAATGAGTGACGGCCAAGTTGGCCTGCGCCCGCTTGACGTTGATATCTGCAACACCCAGCACATGGAGACCTGGTGTATGCAGCGCCTGCGACAGGAACATGGTGCCGAATTTTCCAGCGCCAATGAGGCCGACCCGAACTGGGCGGTCCTCTTCGGCGCGGGCGCGCAGGAGGCGATGCAGGTTCATGGGGCGGGCGCGTCCTTTATAAAGCCGTTCGTTTGGGAGTATGGAACGATCTGAGCTAAGCGTCCCTTTATACCCGATCGTGCCGCGGGGTCGATACCCCAGTTGGTGGCAAATCGACAGGACTCTTGCACGCTTGCCCGAAAGGCTTGGGTGCGCTAAACCCCGCCACGGAATTAAGTTTTTAGCTTTTTAAATCAGGAGCCCTCCATGCCCTTCGATGATTGCAAGATCGCCGATCCCAGCCTCGCCGATTGGGGCCGCAAAGAAATGAATATCGCCGAGATCGAAATGCCCGGTCTCATGGCTTTGCGCGAGGAATACGGCGAGGCCCAGCCACTGAAGGGCGCAAAGATCGCAGGCTCCCTGCATATGACGATTCAGACGGCCGTTCTGATCGAAACGCTGGCGGCCTTGGGTGCCGAAGTTCGCTGGGCGTCATGTAACATCTATTCGACCCAGGACCATGCCGCCGCCGCCATAGCAGCGACAGGTGTGCCGGTGTTCGCCACCAAGGGCGAAACCCTGGAAGAATATTGGGAATACGCCCACAACATCTTCGAATGGCATGACGGCAGCACGCCAAACATGATCCTGGATGACGGCGGCGACGCCACGCTTTTGGTGCATCTGGGCATTGAGGCTGAGAAGGACCTCTCCGTCCTCGACAACCCGACCAATGATGAGGAACAAGCCCTTTACGCCGCCATCCGCAAGCGGGTCGAAGCGAAGTCCGGCTGGTACTCGGAACTGGGCGCTGCCATCAAGGGCGTGACCGAAGAAACCACCACCGGCGTGCACCGTCTGCAGCACATGGCCGAAGATGGTTCGCTCCTGTTCCCGGCCATCAACGTCAACGATTCAGTGACCAAGTCGAAGTTCGATAACAAATATGGCTGCCGCGAGAGCCTCGTGGACGCCATTCGCCGCGCCACGGACGTCATGCTGGCCGGCAAGGTCGCCATGGTGGCCGGCTTCGGCGACGTCGGCAAAGGTTCTGCCGAAAGTCTTCGCAACGGCGGCTGCCGGGTAATGGTTTCCGAAGCCGACCCCATCTGCGCCCTGCAGGCCGCCATGGAAGGCTTTGAGGTCGTCACCATGGAGGATGCCGCCCCGCAGGCCGACATCTTCGTCACTGCTACGGGAAACATCGACGTCATAACTGTCGACCATATGCGCGAAATGAAGGATCGGGCCATCGTCTGCAACATTGGCCACTTTGATTCCGAAATCCAGATCGCGAATTTGAAAAACTTCAAATGGGACAATATCAAGCCGCAGGTCGACGAGGTGGAGTTCCCAGACGGAAAGCGCATCATTGTGCTCGCCGAGGGGCGTCTGGTGAACTTGGGTTGCGCCACCGGCCACCCGAGCTTCGTCATGTCGGCGAGTTTCACCAACCAGGTTCTGGCCCAGATGGAAATCTGGCAGAACCCGGGTAAGTACGAAAACAACGTGTTTGTCCTGCCAAAGCACCTGGATGAGAAGGTCGCGGCGCTGCACCTAGCCAAGTTGGGCGCGAACCTGACGACGCTTCGTCAG
>CAJWVP010000343.1 GCA_913048145.1 uncultured Rhodospirillaceae bacterium | reverse complement strand
CTACTAAGACGAAGATTCCGCAGCAACTTTATTTTACGAAGTCTCAATTTGACCGTTGCGCCAAAAGAACTCGATCCGCACTGATTGAATCACGTCAACTATTTATCAGATGCGCGATGACGGCCTCAATAAATCCGAACACCCCCAGCGCCATCAGGCGCGGCGCGGCATAAGCACCGTGTAATCGAAATCCGATACCACCGATTCGTCGTAATTACCGACATCCGTCTTATCGGGATGATCCGCCGTTGGCCGATCCTTAATGGCCACGGTCCGCAGTCGCAAGGCGCCGGCATCATCGCGGCCCGGAATATTCATGCACTCCTTAACTTCCGACCAGGCATAAATCGTGTCGCCGGCAAAGGTAGGATTGATATGGGCGCCGCCATTGATGGCTGCCACCTTGAAGGCATTGGCTAGACCGTTGAAGCTCAGGGCGCGCGCCAAGCTAATAATGTGGCCACCGTATATAAGACGACGTTTAAACCGGCCGTCATTGGCCGCAAACTGGTCGAAATGGACCTTCGCCGTGTTCTGGTAAAGGCGGGTGGCGAGCATGTGCTCGGCCTCCTCTATGGTCATGCCGTCTAAATGGTCGATGCGTTCCCCCGCCTCATAGTCGTTCCATAGGTAAGGACTACCGGCAGCGGCGGTGTCGTAGACCGCTAGGTCCAGCCCGGCGGGCACCACCAGGTCCGCCGCCGCGACGGCGCCGGGCAATTCGGGCACCACTGGGTCCGGCGCCGGCGCATCCGCGTTCCCCTTACGCACCATGACCCAGCGAACATAGTCGAGGACCATCTCACCACTTTGATTGGTACCGACCGAACGCACATATACGACGCCGGTCTTGCCGTTGGAGTTTTCCTTTAGGCCGATCACTTTGGAGGTCGTCGACAGGGTGTCGCCGGGATAGACCGGCGCACCAAACACACCGCCGGCGTATCCCAGATTAGCCACCGCATTTAGGGACACCTCCGGAACGGTCTTGCCGAACACCACATGAAATACCAATAAATCGTCCACGGGTGCGCCAGCCAATCCCAGATCACCAGCGAAAACATCTGACGACTGCACTGCGAACCGCGAGCCATAAAGCGCCGTGTATAAGGATACGTCCCCTTCTGTCACCGTGCGCGGGGTCGCATGGACCAGTTGCTGACCGACCCAAAAATCCTCGAAATAGTTCCCGGGGTTGGTTTTTCCCGACATAGCTCAGCCCTTTTAGTGATCAGACGCAAGCATATGAATAGAAACTTCGGGAACGTCAAAGGGAATTTGATCCGGTGCTTTTTCAACAGTTTGAAGTAGCCGCGCGACCACAAGATTCCGGCAAAGTTTTAACGATGCAAGGTGTCGAGTTATCAAGCCCTCGCGACATGGAACAAAATCAGATACAGCGCAGGGCCCGAAGATGGAGAAGCGACTCGATGGCGTTGCCGAGGAGGATCGTGGCACTATCCTGGCTGGGGAAAATTTAATATCCGAGTAGATAATGACCGGTGCTGGCGCTTGAGCGAAGGTCTCCGCCGTGCAGACCTCGATGACATTCGCCAATACACCTCAAGTCAGGCATTCCTGAGACGGAGGGACCTAACTGTCATCCGTGATGATAAATTTGCGTCCCTGGCCTAGCCCGCGGATTGCTCCATGGCGGCAATGGCAACCGCCATAGCAACAACGCGATGGGCGTTTTCCACATGCAGGTTCTCGACCAATTTGCCGTCCACCAAAAGCACCCCTTTGCCTTCGGCCTCGGCGGCAGCGTGCGCTTCGATGACGCGCTGCGACCAGGCGATTTCATCGATGGTCGGCGCAAACACCTCGTTGGCGGCGGCGATGGTCTTGGGATGGATCAGGGTCTTGCCGTCCATGCCCAGTTCCAATCCCTGAACGCACGACGCGCGCAACCCATCGTCATCGGCAAGGTCCAGATGCACGCCATCCAAGATGCCGATCCCAGCGGCCCGAGCCGCCAGGATGCACAACCCCAGCGAGGTCATGAATGGTGTCCGCGCCGGCGTATGCGCCGCGTGAAGGTCCTTGGCCAGGTCCGAGGTCCCCATGACTAAACAGCCGACCCGTTCGTGCGCGAAGGCGATTTCTTCTGCGTGCAGCATGGCCAGAGGCGTTTCCATCATGCACCAGATGGGCAGATCCATCGGCCCGCCCACACGGTCTAGAATGGCTATCGCGGCTAGAACCATGTCCCGGCTTTCCACTTTCGGCAGCAGCACCGCATCGGCACCCATGCACGCCACCGCTTTCAGATCATCCTCACCCCAGGGGCTGTCGAGGCCGTTCGTCCGGACAATCAGTTCGCGCTGGCCATAACCGCCTTCCGACAAGGCGGCGGCGATCTGCTGACGCGCCGTTTCCTTGGCGTCAGGTGCGACCGCGTCCTCCAGGTCCATGATTAAGGCATCGGCCGCCAGGCCGCGGGCCTTCTCCAGAGCGCGCGGGTTCGAACCCGGCATATAGAGAACGGAGCGGCGTGGCCGCGCAGCAGAAGAAGAAGTCATAGGGACCTCCAAGATGGGTTAGTCGGTGGACGAACGCGGCGGAACTATAATCCTTGGCTCCGGTGTGGCAAGCTCACCCCATGGCAATCCTGACAATCCATTCTCATGTCGCGTGCGGCCATGTGGGCAATGCCGCCACCGTATATCCTCTGCAGCGCATGGGCCATGAGGTTTGGCCTGTGCACACGGTTCTGTTGAGTCATCACCCCGGCCATGGCGGTTGGCATGGTTCTCCCGTGCCGGCCAGCGACGTCACTGCCGTGCTCAAGGGTCTTAAGGCCCACGGGGTTCTGGAACGCTGCGTGGCTGTTCTCACCGGATATCTGGGCGCCGTCGCAGTTGGGGAAGTCGTACTCGCGGGATGGCATGACGTGCGGACCGCCAACCCCAATGCCATCATCGCCTGCGATCCCATTTTGGGGGACGAAGCGGAAGGCCTCTACGTGCCCGACGCACTAACCGCGTTCTATAACGACCACGCCGTTCCGGCAGCCGACATCGTTTTTCCCAACCGGTTCGAACTGGCTCTTCTGAGCGGACATGACGTGCGCGATGTGACTGGCGCAGTCGCGGCAGCGCGTGCGATCATGGCGCGTGGCCCATCTACGGTCGTCGCCACATCGATACCCGCCGGTC
>CAJWVP010000342.1 GCA_913048145.1 uncultured Rhodospirillaceae bacterium | reverse complement strand
TTTGGCTCGATCTCGGCCGGCCCAAGATGGCCCAAGTGGTTCAGGTACCCCGCACGGTTTGCAGATCAGGCTCACATCATCGGAGAAAAGAAAAGGTGCCAAGTCCCGTTCGGTCATCCTTCGCCAATTGGGGCACCTTAGCGGACAGGCCAATGATTGTGCCGCACAGAAGGAGCGAGAGGAAAACACCGATTATGGTACAAATATAGGTCACGTCCGGGTCGAGTAAAATTCTTCATTGACCATGCAAACGTGCACGTGATCAGCGCGACGCCTATTGATAAAATAGGCATCCATCCGAGAGAGGAAAATGCACATGTTCTACACCATCGGCGACGGCAGTGTTCAAACCCCTGGTGACGATTACTGGGTCGCGCCGAACGCGACGCTCATCGGTCAGGTGCTTCTGGAAAGGGACGCCAGTGTCTGGTTCAACGCCGTCCTCCGCGGCGATAACGAACCCATCGTCGTCGGCGCAGGATCCAACGTTCAAGATGGCTGCATCCTGCATACGGACCCGGGCTTCCCCATTCATATCGAGCGTGACGTGACCGTCGGTCACATGGTGATGCTGCATGGCTGCACGATCGGCGTGGGCACACTGATCGGGATTGGATCGATCGTGCTCAACGGCGCGAAGATCGGCGCAAACTGTCTGTTGGGTGCTGGCGCGTTGATCCCGGAAGGCAAGGAGGTCCCCCCCAATTCCGTGGTCATGGGCGCGCCCGGCAAGGTCGTCCGTGAGGTCGGCGAGAAGGAGCAAAGGATGCTTGATTCGGCTGCCCAGCATTACGTCGTCAAATACAAGCGCTATCGGGACGAACTGCGCATCGACGACGGCCAAACGGCGACCTGAAACAGATCACGCGGTGAGGCCATCAGGTTCACGCCCTGGAACGGCAGTCATGACGTTCGTTTGAAGGCGCCCAAACCCATGCGTCCTTATAAGATCCTACGCAATACTGATAAATCAGTCGAAGGGCATCTATAGATTTCGTCACCGGGGCGGCGATTCGCATCGCGTCAGGAATCATCTTTCCAGCGGTCCACCACGCCGACGTTCAAGTCAAACAGATCCAAAAGACGCCCGACGGTATGGTCGATGATGTCATCGATTGTCGTCGGCCGCGCATAAAATCCCGGCACAATGGGGGCGACCACAGCACCCACCTCCGAGAGCTCCGTCATGGTTCGGAGATGACCCGTATGCAACGGTGTTTCGCGAACCGCCAGGACCAATCGCCGTCGCTCCTTCAGCACGACGTCAGCGGCGCGGCTCAGAAGCGAACTAGTCACGCCGGTAGAAATCTCGCTCATGGTGCGAATCGAGCAGGGCAGGACGAGCATGCCGATCGTCTTAAACGATCCCGACGATATCGATGCTCCGACATCCCCGACGGCGTGGGCGACGTCGGCCAACTCACGCACGGTGGATGGCTTCATGTCCACTTCATAGCCCATGGTCATCTCCGCGGACTTGGACATGACCAGATGTGTCTCCACATCCGTATCGCGAAGCAATTCCAGGGCCCGGATACCGTAGATGACCCCAGAGGCGCCGGAAATTCCAATGATCAATCGTTGCGTTGCGTCGTCCATTCCACGTGCCCTCCAAGTCAAGTGATCAATACACAATGGACGACTTCAGCCCGCAAGCGCTTTGCTCGCATGGTGAACATCGGCAGCAAGGACTGGGCGTCAATGCCGGTTCAGTCGTCCGTAGTCGACAGGATCCCTCTGGTCATGGATCGTGGGTCGCGGTCGCGCCACGTGCCACTCTCCACCTGATGGAAGAAGTCATCCACGAACTGATTGAACAATGCCGGCTCTTCCAAGTTGCATGCATGCCCGGTCTGCGGCAACAAGACGAGGGATGACGACGTTATGGTGCGCTTCATGAATAGGCCGACATCCAGGCAGGGCTCATCCTCATCCCCATTCAGGATCAAGGTTGGAACCTTCAGTGCGCGCATCGCCGCTTCCAGTTCATACAGGGACGGGCGCTTGCGCTGCACGCCGCGCATGGTGTTAGCGGAACCGAGGCCAGAGTGCTCACGAAGTTGTTGTTCGAACTCGGCCCAACCCCGGGGGTCCTTGTTCTGGAGCTGAACGCGGGTCGGCCCAAGCGCATAATCCTTACCGAAGGCGTCCATGCCGTCGTTTTCCATGCGTTCCGCTGCGGCCAAGGCTTCGTTTTCAAACTGTTCACGAACCTCCTCGCCGGCGCCATACCCGCAGCCCGCGACAACCAACGACGTCGCGCGGTCGGCGTAATGCAGTCCGAAGTGCAGGGTCGCGAAACCGCCCATGGAAAGTCCGACGATATGCGCCTTGTCGATTCCCAGACCGTCCAGAACCGCCAGAATGTCATCACGGGCATGGTCCTGGCTGTACATATCCGCATCCGCAGGCACCTCCGACGGCGTGAAGCCGCGTGCTGCAAAGGCGATACAGCGATAGCGCCGGGAGAAATAGCGCACCTGCGGTTCCCAACTGCGCACGTCGCCGGCAAACTCATGGACGAAAACGACGGGCTCGCCGTCGCCTGCCTCTTCATAATAGAGATTGACGCCGTCCGGTGTAGTGATTGTGGCCATAACATTCTCCCTGGCTAAAACGACGGAAGTCTGGCGCGCCCGGCGAGATTCGAACTCACGACCCCCTGATTAGGAATCAGGTGCTCTATCCAACTGAGCTACGGGCGCGATTGGTTGGCTGCTATACGACTACGTTATCCTACTAGCACAGGACGGCTTCGGCGTCAGGTCCAAATTCTGGCCAAGCACCGTGGGCAAAACCAAGTGCCGGCGCAGACTAGAGAGAATGTCCGCATTGTTGCCGTATAGCTGGGCGCCGCCGACGGCAGAGGTCTCTTCAAGGTTGGCGCTCACACCCGTTCTTCTCTTGCTTAACGCCGGTCGAGTCATGGATATCCGCTGCGCACGATCTGCGTGCCGACGCCGCCCTTGGTGAACAGTTCGATGAGAATCGCGTGCGGCACCCGGCCGTCGATGATGGTGGCCGCGTCGACGCCGGAATTAACCACGTCCATACAGGTTTCAATTTTCGGAATCATGCCGCCCTGAATGATGCCATCATTGATGAGGCCTTGCGCATCGGCCATCGTCATTTCTGAAATCAGGTTGCCGTCACCGCCAAGCACCCCGGCGACGTCGGTCAACATATAAAGGCGCGCCGCG
>CAJWVP010000341.1 GCA_913048145.1 uncultured Rhodospirillaceae bacterium | reverse complement strand
CATGCTTGAGGTGAACACTCAACCGGGCATGACACCCACATCCCTGGTGCCGGAACAGGCGGCGTATGCGGGGATGTCCTTTGCAGACTTGGTGACTTGGATGATCGAAAACGCGGAGTGTGACCGATGAGCGAGAGCAAGAATAAGGTGCCGCGGGTGTTGGCCACCGCGGGTCAACCCCGCCGTAAGGTCCGGATGGTTATCACCAGGACACGGGTAACCGCCGCCATGGTCGGTTTGCTGGTAACCCTTGTTGGCACCGGCGTGTGGTGGTCGTTGACGCCAGACGGCCTGGCGCGCGGTATGGAGAAGGCCAAATGGGATATGATCGCCAGGACCGCACAGCTTGGCTTTCGGGTTGAAGATATACTTGTCGTGGGCCGGGTTGAAACGCCGCGTGAAGAACTTCTGGAGGCCGTGCGCCTGTCCAGGGGCGCCCCCATCCTGGCATTTGACATTGAGGCGGCCCGGCAGCGTGTCGAGGCGCTGCCCTGGATCCGCAGCGCTCGGGTCGAACGCATGCTGCCGGATACGATCTTGCTGAATGTGGAGGAGCGTCAGCCTTTGGCGCTCTGGCAGCACCAAGGTCAGTTCGCACTAATCGATCATGAGGGGGTGGTTATTTTACGTGATGGATTGGAGCGGTTCTCGGATTTGATCGTAGTGGTCGGTAAAGAAGCGCCGGTCCACGCGGCGGCTCTTTTGAAAACGCTGGGCAACGAGCCGGAATTGCTACCGTTGGTCGAAGCGGCGGTCTGGGTCGGTGGGCGGCGTTGGAACATTCGGTTGGCGGGGGACATCGATGTGCGTCTGCCGGAGAAGAACGCAAAGAGCGCGTGGACGCGGCTTGCGGAATATGAGCGCGCCCATCGCGTACTGGAGCGCGATGTCCAGGTTCTGGATCTTCGGCTGCCCGATAGGCTGATTGTGCGCAAGGCGCCTAAGGGCACGCCGCGAGCGAAGAACAAAGGGCGCGAAACATGAGCGTCTCATTAATCAAAAAGCAAGGTATTCAAGGGTAAAAGCCGAAATGAAAAACGGCAGGTTAAATACACGTGTGCGAACGGGTCTGGTGGCGGCACTGGATGTGGGGACCACCAAGGTCTGTTGTTTGATCGCACGCGCCGACGGCGAACGGGGACCGGACGGGGTTCAGAAACCCCGCATTGTCGGCATCGGTCATCAAGTGTCGTCGGGCATGCGCAAGGGGGCGGTGGTCGATCTTGATTTGGCGGAATCTTCCATCCGGGCCGTGGTCGAGGCCGCTGAGCAAATGGCCGGCGAGAACATCGACCGGGTTATCGTCAATCTCGGCGGCGGCCGACACCGGTCGCGGCTCATCGCTTATGAAATCTCCATCGCCGGCCATGAAATTGGTGACGCTGATATTCGCCGCGTCCTTGATCCCGCCAACATGGATGGCGAGAAGACTGAAGATCGAGAGTTCATACACACGATTCCGGTGGGCTACACCGTGGACGGAACGCGCGGCGTGATTGATCCGCGTGGCCTGTTCGGCGAGCGGCTTGGCGTCAATACGCATATTATATCGGTGCTTCGTGGGCCGTTGCGCAACGTTGAAACTGCGGTCTCCCGCTGCCACTTGGCCGTTGAAGACATTGTCGTATCGCCCTATGCCTCGGCGCTTGGATGCTTGAGCGACGATGAAAAGAAGATGGGCGTCACCTGCATTGATATGGGGGGTGGTACCACGTCGGTTGCCGTGTTCTTTGATGGTGAGTTGGTGCATGCCCAGGTCCTGCCGTTGGGCGGCGAACATGTAACGAATGATATCTCTCGCGGTCTTGTGACGCCGCTTATCCACGCAGAGCGGATGAAGACCTTGTACGGCAACGCCTTGCCGTCGGTCAGTGACGATGAACAGGTGATCCAGGTGCCGCTCATGGGCGACGACCCGATGGATGAGGGTAACACAGTGCCCCGGTCGATGCTGGTGAGTATTGTCCGGCCGCGCGTCGAGGAGATCTTCGAACAGCTTCGCGATCGTCTCGCGGAGTCTGGCTTTGACAAGGTCGCCGGTCGAGGCCTCGTCCTCACGGGTGGCGCGAGCCAGCTGGGCGGCGTCGCCGAACTAGCGAGCCGGATCCTCGACAAGCAGGTCCGCCTGGGTCGGCCGCTGGCTATGAACGGTATGCCCGAGGCGGCGGCTGGGCCGACTTTCGCAACCTGTCGCGGTCTTCTCCATTATGGCCTTGGCCATGGTGCTAAGGAAGCCAACATCGGTGACTACGCTGGCGCGCAGCCGCGTGGCCGGATGGGACGTATTGGCCAATGGTTGAGGGAGAACTTCTGACCATGACTAACGCTCCGATTTTACTTTGTCACTTTCTGGTGCCGCGGTGGCACCGCTAATTTCCGGATCAGATGGGTCGGTTCGGGCATCAATCGCACAATCCTGGGTTCTAAAAGGAGGTCAACATGAGCATCAATCTTAGCGTACCGGCAGGCGCCACCATTCCAGAGTTGAAACCGAAGCTGACGGTCATTGGGGTCGGCGGCGCCGGTGGCAATGCCGTCAACAACATGATTCACCGCGAACTTGAAGGGGTTGAGTTCGTCGTCGCCAACACTGACGCGCAGGCCTTGGAGCAATCCCAGGCCGAAGCCCGCATCCAGTTGGGCGCCAATCTGACGCAAGGCCTGGGTGCCGGTTCGCAGCCGGACGTCGGTCGAGCCGCAGCCGAGGAAGCCATCGAGGAGGTCCTCGCGTCATTGAGCGGTTCGCATATGGCTTTCATTGCCGCCGGTATGGGCGGTGGCACGGGAACCGGCGCCGCCCCGGCGATAGCCCGCGCCGCAAAGGAAGCGGGAATCCTGACCGTGGCGGTCGTCACTAAGCCGTTCCAATTCGAGGGTGCACATCGTATGCGTCTGGCGGAAGCGGGGGTCGAGGAATTGGAACAGTACGTTGACACCCTGATCATTATTCCGAACCAGAACTTGTTCCGGGTGGCAACCGAAAACACCACCTTCGCTGATGCCTTCGCCATGGCTGACGAAGTCCTCTACTCTGGTGTTCGCGGCGTCACCGACCTGATGGTAATGCCGGGTTTGATTAACTTGGATTTCGCCGACATCCGTTCAGTCATGAGCGAGATGGGCAAGGCCATGATGGGGACGGGAGAAGCTGAAGGCGAGCGCCGTGCCCTGGATGCAGCTGAGGCCGCCATTGCCAACCCGCTCTTGGA
>CAJWVP010000340.1 GCA_913048145.1 uncultured Rhodospirillaceae bacterium | reverse complement strand
CTCGAGTACAACAAGGTCATCCGCCACTACCACGGCCACCTCTCCGGCGTGTATAGCCTCTCGCTGCACCCGACGCTCGACCTGCTCGTCACGGGCGGCCGCGACGCAACACGCGTGTTCGTCGTTAGCCTGCCCCGCGGCCACGACCACCGCTACGCGCGCCACCCGCTACAGCGGCCCGGCGTAGCCGGCCGTACGCCTCGTTCAGCTGCTTGAAGCGTGCCTCGCAGTCGTCCACCTCCGCAGCGGGCTTCAGCTGGTTGTGATCAGGGTGCCACCGCATCGCCTCCCGTCGATACGCCGACGCAAGCTCGGCGGCAGTCGGCGGAGGCGTCCGTCGTCCGAGACGCTGGAAACAAAGGGAAAGCAGCAGGGGAAGCAGCTGAAGAGGAGAAAGACGCAGCAGCACGCCCGTCATATGCCGCCCCCACTCACCGCCCGTTTCACGCTCGATTGAATTCAAAGCTTGGCTGCCGTAGCATTCGCCGAGACGAACTTCTGCGCCGTTTCAGGATCATACAAAGATCGATGCATACCATTTTAACCGCGCCAGAAGCTTCGGGTGAACAGGACAATGACGGTGAAGAGTTCAAGTCGGCCGAGAAGCATGCCGCCACTCAGCAACCATTTCGCCGTATCCGGAAGGCTTGCGAAGTTTCCAGCCGGCCCGACGATCGGGCCTAGGCCGGGACCCACGTTAGCAATGGCCGCAGCGGCGCTGGAAAATGCGGTCAGGAAATCCAATCCCAGCAACCCCAGCGCTAGGGCCAGGATGCAGAACGAAAAGAACCACATGAAGAAGAACCCAAGGACGGACATGATGACGTCATCTGAGATGGGCTGTCGGTTGTAATAGGGGATAAACACGCCGTTCGGCTGCATTAGTTGATGGGTCTGTGATCGCGCGGCAGCGTAAAGGACTTGAATTCGAAAGACTTTGATTCCGCATGTCGTCGAACCGGCACATCCACCGATGAACATGATGAAGAAGAAAATGGGCGTTGCGAACGCGCCCCACAGGCCATAGTCGGCGGTCGCATATCCCGTCCCCGTGATAATCGAAACGATGTTGAATGCGGCCAATCTCAGGGCTTCGGCGATCTCCGATCCCCGCTCCATCCAAAGCCAGCCCGCGGTCACCAAAATAATGACCACCACAGTGGTCAGAAACCATTGCACCTGGGTATCGCTGCCCAGCGCGGTCCAATCTCCCTGTAAAGTCTTCAAATAAAGCAAGAATGGCAAGGCGCCCACGATCATCCCAGCGACAGCTAAATAATCGATCCAGGCATTGTTGAAGTGCCCAATCGACGCATCGTGGGTAGAGAAACCGCCTGTGGCGATAGTCGTCATGGCGTGTGCCGCCGCGTCGAACCCCTTCATGCCAGCCATCCAATAGGCAAAGGCCCAGACACCGGTAAGAATGAGATATATGACGCCGATGGCGGTTGCGATTTGGGCGGCGCGAGGCAAGGCTTTCTCCGTCTGATCGGAACTCTCCATGCGAAAAAGTTGCATCCCGCCAACCCGCAGCATTGGTAGCACGGCGATGGCCATGACGATAATTCCGATACCACCGAGCCACTGCAGAAGCGCCCGCCAGATCAATACGCCTGAAGGCGCCTGATCCAGTCCAGAAATAACCGTCGAGCCCGTTGTAGTGAGGCCGGACATAGCCTCAAAAATCGCGTCTGTGAAGGTCAGATTAAGCTCTGAAAATTTGAGCGGCAGTGAAGCGAAAAACACCAACGCCATCCAGCTCAGCGTCGTCATCACGAAGGCCTGCCGTGCCATCATCCGGCCGCCGCCAGTCCGGCACGTCAGCGCCGTGCCTACGCCGACGAACAAGGTCACGCCCCCAGAGACCAGGAACACCTCCCAATCCGGATGGCCGTTGTACAAATCGAACGCGGCAGGCACCACCATCATCACGGCGAGGGTGGACAACAGGATGCCGATTACCAGGAAAACCGGCCGGAAATCCATATTTTCGCCTGTTTCGGTTTACCCCTGGGGCGCCACCGGCGCCCGTCTGCGCGAACTGAACCGCGTTGGGCGGCGCTGGTCAACTGGAATTCGTTGTTGACAGATGTTAGCCAAACTGCGCTGCGCCGGAGGAAGTATTGCCAATCATGGCCAGAAGTTCCCGGCGCGTTTCGCCGTTTTCCCGAAAGGTGCCGAGCATGCGGCTGGTCACCATGGTCACACCAGCCTTTTGCACGCCACGGGTGGTCATGCATTGGTGCGCGGCCTCAACGACCACTGCAGTCCCAAGCGGCTGCAGGATTTCGTCAATGGCGTTGGCCACTTGCGAGGTCAATTTTTCCTGTATTTGAAGGCGTTTAGCGTAAGCCTCGACGAGGCGCGCCAGCTTTGAGATACCGACTACCCGACGATGAGGCATATATGCTACGTGAGCTTTGCCTATGATTGGAACCATGTGGTGTTCGCAATGGGACTCGAGCCGGATATCGCGCAGCAAAACAATTTCGTCGTATCCTTCAACTTCTTCAAAAGTTCGCTCAAGTATGGCTTTAGGATCGGCGGTATAGCCGGAAAAGAACTCTTCGTAGGAGCGCACGACGCGATCCGGGGTATCCACGAGTCCTTCCCGGTCGGGGTCATCGCCCGCCCATCGGATCAACGTCCGAACCGCCGCCTCCGCATCCGAACGGCTGGGCTTAGCGATTTCATTTTGTTTCTCAGCGATGACGCTGAGAGGTTTATCATAATTCACGTGAAATATCCTGTATCATCCATTAGTCGATCTTCTGTAAATGGGTGACGCCTGACATAACGTCAAGTTCGTCTGACGACGATCGAAACCCAAAGTGGAGGTGAAAGCCAGATCAATGAATAAACGGCTGGGGGCCTTCGTAGCTGTCTAACGAGAACGCGGGCACGGAAACATCAAACATTTCGCCGGCCTCGCTGATCATACGGAAACTCCCAGACATGAACCCCGACGACGTCGTAAGCGGCGTGCCACTTGTGTACTCGAACGCCTCCCCCGGCTCCAGGACCGGCTGTTCACCAACGACACCATCGCCGATTACGTCATGCGCCTGGCCGCGCGCATCGACGATCCGCCAATGCCGCGTCAACAGCTGCGCCACGGCGTCGCTGTGGTTCTCGATACGGACGTGGTAGGCCCAGAGGTACCGTCCTTCATCAGGTTCGGATTGATGCTCCAGATACACGGGCTGCACGCTCA
>CAJWVP010000339.1 GCA_913048145.1 uncultured Rhodospirillaceae bacterium | reverse complement strand
CTGTGATCTTCAATCTTGGGGCTTCGCTGTCGACTGGAGCCTCTGTTTGGGTGCCTTCAGTTACATATCCTAAGATGCCGGCTTTCGTATCTTTTCTGCGCGCTCGTCCAGATCTCCGTCATCTTGTTTTAACGGCATGGACTGGAGAGAGGTCGTCCAGGTTGACGGGGCTAAGATTGTTGCTGGCCGCGAAGCCAGGGCGGCAGACCACAACGCGAGTATGGTTTTGCGTGAGTAATGAAGAGCGTAAAGGTTCGTGCTAGCAGTAAAGTTACAAGAGAAGATTGCCGTAGCGCTTAGGACTGCCTAAATTTCTGATAATAAAAATGTTGTGATTGCGTCATGCAGAATCTGAATAAATTCTGGCAACTGGTCATTGAGGTTTGGCACGACGGTTTCGTGGGCGTCGATATTGGGCGTTTGTTGACGGCGCTTGGCATTCTGCTCGTCTTCATGATGATGCGGGGATTGTTTTCCCGCTACGTCATGGGGCGGCTGATGACCATGGCGCAACGGACCACCACCCAGTTTGATGACAAGATGGTCGAGGCTCTGGGGCCGCCGTTGCGGATGGTGTCCTTGGTCTTGGGTATTTTCTTCGCGACCCAGCATCTGCAGTTGCCGGGTATCTACGCGGAAATTGCTGAGAATGTGGTCCGCAGCCTGATCGCCGCCAATGTCTTCTGGGCTGTGCATCGGATCATCGGGCCGTGGAGTTTCCTGCTCGATCAGTTGGAACGGGTGTTCACACACGAACTAGTGGACTGGATGGTCAAGGCGATCCGCATTGCCATCCTATTCGTCGGAGCGGCAACGATCTTGCAAATCTGGGGAATTCAGGTGGGGCCGATCATCGCTGGCGCTGGCCTGTTTGGGGTTGCGGTGGCGCTGGGCGCGCAGGATCTCTTTAAGAACTTAATCGCTGGCATTTTGATCCTTGGTGAAAAGCGGTTTCGGAAAGGCGACTGGATTCTTGTCGAAGGCACAGTTGAAGGCACTGTAGAAAACATTGGTTTCCGTTCGACCATGATCCGGCGGTTCGATAAGGCGCCGGTCATGGTGCCAAACGCCAAACTTTCGGATACGGCTGTAGTGAATTTCTCCTCCATGTCGCATCGGCGAATTTTCTGGCGTATTGGTGTCGAATACCGAACCAGCATCGCGCAACTCCGCCAGATCCGCGATGGGATCGAGGCCTACATCCTTAACAGCGACGACTTTGCCGATCCGCCGGAGGTGCCAACCTTCGTCCGCATCGACCGTTTCAGCGACTCGTCTATAGACATTATGCTCTATTGCTTTACGCGGACGACCGAATGGGGGCGTTGGTTGGAAATCAAGGAACGACTGGCCTGCGCGATCATGGAGATCGTTGAGGACACGGGCTCAGGCTTTGCGTTCCCCAGTCAATCCGTCTATGTGGAAACCCTGCCGGCGGACCATCCGGTTGACTTTCAACCGTCCAAGCAGGCCAACCCAGGCCCGGTCGAACCGATCGAGGAGGTGCGCCATGAGCGTCAAGATGTATCACAACCCGAAATGCTCGAAGTCGCGTCAGACGCTGGCGCTAATCAAGGAGAAGGGAATTGAGCCGGATATCGTCGAGTACCTTGTAAATCCGCCGAGCGTGGCGGAGTTGAAGGACGTTCTGGTTAAGCTTGCACTGGAGCCCCGCGATATTGTTCGCCAGAAAGAGGCCCGGGAGGAAGGGATCGCTAATGATTTGGACGGTACCGCCTTGATCGAAGCCATTTGTAAGCATCCCCGTGCTCTCCAGCGCCCGATTGTCGTCAAGGACGGCAAGGCCGCCGTTGGCCGTCCGCCGGAAAATGTCCTGAATATATTATGAGTGGCCAAGCGGAACGAAGGCAATCGCTTGATTGTTTTATATTTTTGCTTTTCTCCTAAAAATCGTGGGGCTTCACACCGCCTCTCCAATGGTCATGTAGGCACCTGATGGATATATCTGCGTTAAACGCTTAATAACCTTTTTCGGCGATCCTTATCAGCGGATCAGTCCGCTATTTGTATCCGAATAGAAAATCTAGGATGCGGGCGCGGATGACAGGATTGGGGAATCGGTCTTGGCCCGGCGAAAGCAGGCGTACGAGGATGGTGAGATTATCTATCGCGAGGGCGAGCCCGCCGATGGCGCCTTTGAGGTGCTGAGCGGCGTGGTGGAACTGGTTCGCGATGATGGTGCCGAACCGGCGCAAGCCGCTACCTTCCAAGCCGGACAAATGTTCGGAGAGATGGGCCTCGTTGGGGACGTTACGCGGGAATCAACGGCGCGTGCCCTCGGGCCCGTGCAGGTGCGGTTTATCAATCGCGACAATGGCCTGGATATGGCTCAGCCCGTGGTCCGCAACAAAGGTATGCTGGGCCAACTGATTCAGCAGATCGGAGGCGTTACGTCACCCGAGCCCACGCCTAGCGAACCTTTCACGAACGCAAGAGGTCCAGGTTTCATCCAACGAATGACGGATCTCATGCAACCCATGGAAGGTCGTGTCGAGGTCCGTGTTGCGAACTTTAACGATGATGCCAACGGGATCGTGACCAAGAAGGTGATCGCCGCCTTCGACCGGTTCCGCGATGTCCATGCTCGCCCCTTGGGCCGGGCGTTGGAGATCAACGTCGATGAAGATCTGACCACGGAGTTGTCACGCGCCGCCAAACTTGCCCGGCGCTGGCTGGTGGAACGACAGGCGGATATTCTAATCTGGGGTCATGTGCCACCAGCAGGGTCGCCCGTGCATATTCATTTCATCTCGTTGGCGACCTGGGATGAGTGGATCCCTGGCGGTTTCGATTTGACCACGGATTTGCCACTGCCGGCCCATCTCAGCGGTCCCTATGCCGATTTCCTGCATGCCGCAACTTTGAGCGCGACAGTTCCCGCCAGCCGCGACAAGGCAAAAATGCGTTTGGCCGCGTTACCGGACGCGGCGGCAATGGCCGGCATTGCCATGGACGACATCCCGCCTGACATGACAAGCCGCGAACGCGCCGCCCTGTACCTGTGCCATGGGAACATTCTGACGTCCGCCTGGTTGGCAAAGCGTGCGCCAGAATACATGGCGCGGGCTCTGACTGCCTACCGCCAGGTTTCTGCCGCGGTGAGATTAGAAGAATCCCCCGTAGACTGGGCAATGGCGTACAAGCACCTGTCGAGCCTCGTTTACCTCAAGGCTGATGCGGATAACGAGTCGGCCGGCTATGAAGAATCTGCTGCCTCGG
>CAJWVP010000338.1 GCA_913048145.1 uncultured Rhodospirillaceae bacterium | reverse complement strand
CAATTCAATCGCGCGGAGGCCTGTGAGTGGTCCGGCACGCGGTGAAGAATGATGAGCATCAGGCATCGGCTAGAACCTACAGTTATTCGTGGCCGGACAATTTCGAATATACGACATGACGGCAATTCTACCACACAAACAAGACCGTTAGAATTTGATCTCTGTTTCAAACACTTCGAGCAATGGTTCGGAGTGTCTCGTGTCAATACGGTGGATATGCAAAGCGAATATGAAACAAAACATGGTTCGGTTTGTATTTCTTATCACAAAATCTCAAATTTCGGTCGAAGCGACGAGGCTCGCGGCTTTGGGCTTAGTCAAGTTGTTCACAATCCACCATCGATTATTGGCTAGTGGGGCGAAACAAAAAAAACTGTCTGTATTCCGCCGGTCAACCTTGGCAGCTGGGTTACATTTTGTCGCACACGGGCGTTCCAAGGTCTGGAGAGATTTGTTTTATCAAATCGCTTCCATACGCGCGTTTAATCGTTTCTAAGTGGTAAAAATCGTGTAAACAAACGCCGCGAATTGTCACATAAGCAATATCATCAAAATTCCGAAGGCGAACACGTGAGCGAAACCATGCACCCCTACCGAACACACACCTGCGGAGAACTCCGGGAAGAGCATATTGACCAGACGGTACGTCTGTCGGGTTGGATACACCGCAAGCGTGATCACGGAAACCTCGTCTTCATCGATCTGCGGGACCACTTTGGCCTTACGCAATGTGTGATCGATGTTTCCAGCGAGTTGTTCCCCATTGTTGAGGGAGCCCGTCCGGAAAGCGTTTTGACCGTGACTGGACTTGTGGTCGCGCGCACCGAGGATACGGAAAATACCAACATCGATACTGGTAAGGTGGAGGTCCGTATCCGCGAAATTGTTGTTGAGAACCCAGCCGAAGTGCTGCCCATGCAAGTAGCCGGCGATCAGGAGTTCGGCGAAGAGGTCCGACTGAAGTATCGGTTCCTGGACCTGCGCCGGGAACAGACCCACGACAACATCATTTTGCGCTCCCAGGTCATTTCCTCGATTCGACGGCGCATGACCGATCAGGGATTCCTGGAAATTCAGACGCCGATATTGACTGCGTCGTCGCCGGAGGGCGCGCGCGATTACCTGGTGCCATCGCGTCAGCATCCGGGCAAATTCTACGCGCTGCCGCAGGCACCACAGCAGTTTAAGCAATTGCTGATGATTTCGGGGTTCGACAAGTACTTCCAAATCGCGCCGTGCTTCCGAGACGAAGACGCTCGGGCCGATCGTTCCCCGGGGGAATTCTATCAACTTGACCTGGAAATGGCCTACGTCACGCAAGACGACGTATTCAATGCTATCGAACCAGTCTTGGGCGGCGTGTTCGAAGAGTTTGGCGACGACAATAAGGTGACGGCGGCGCCGTTCCCGCGCATTGCCTTCGCCGACAGCATGGCTAATTACGGCACCGACAAACCGGATTTGCGCAATCCCATCAAAATGGCTGATGTGACCGAAAAGTTCCACGGGTCGGGTTTCAAGATTTTTGCCGGCATGATCGAAATGGACGACAAGGTTCGTGTTTATGCCATTCCCGCACCGACTGGTGGGAGCCGCGCCTTTTGTGATCGTATGAATAACTGGGCTCAGGGTGAGGGGCAACCCGGGCTTGGCTACATCTTCTTCCGGGATGGAGAAGGGGCCGGGCCAATCGCCAAGAACATCGGTGAGGATCGCACCAACAGGCTCCGCGGTGAACTCGGCTTGAAAGATGGCGACGCGGTGTTCTTCGTCTGTGGCGTGCCAGCCGAATTCGCGAGCTTTGCCGCAGCCGCGCGCATGAAAGTGGGGGAAGATCTGGAACTGTGCGAGACCGGTGCTTTCCGGTTTTGCTGGATCGTCGATTACCCCATGTTCGAAATGGATGAGGAAAACGGTAAGATCGAGTTCTCCCACAATCCGTTTTCCATGCCACAGGGTGGGCTTGAGGCGCTGGAGACCCAGGACCCCCTCGACGTGTTGGCATATCAATATGACATCGTCTGCAATGGTGTTGAGTTGTCTTCTGGGGCCATTCGAAATCATCGTCCCGACATCATGGTTAAGGCTTTTGGGATTGCCGGATATGGGCCCGAGGTCGTCGAAGAGCGGTTCGGTGGTATGTTCCGCGCGCTGCAGTACGGGGCGCCGCCGCATGGCGGTTCGGCGCCGGGCATCGATCGAATTGTGATGCTCTTGGCCAATGAGCCTAACATCCGTGAAGTCATCGCGTTTCCAATGAACCAGCGGGCCGAGGATCTACTGATGGGGGCGCCGGGAACGGCGGATGCCGCACACCTGAACGAGTTGCATCTCCGTTTACTCCCGCCGAAGGTTAAAACCGGGGATGAAGCCACCGAATAGTCGTTACGATCTGTAACAATTTATGAGTTGCTCAGTTAATTCGCCTGAGGCCATAATATGGCAAGAAAGATAAAAATCTGATTTAAACCCCAGGGCCCATAAGCATGAACACAAAGGCTACCATTGGCGCATTGAGTTTGAGCACTTTGCTGGTTGCAGGGTGCGCTCTGCCTGTGCCTCTTCAAGTGGCGTCCTGGGCGCTCGACGGAATTTCCTACATCATGACCGAAAAATCCGTGACGGATCACGGCATTTCGGTTGTGGCCCAAAAGGATTGCGCCGTCTGGCGCGGCGTGACCGCTGGCGAGTTATGCCGCGAATGGCAGGACGGCAGTGGTACATTGGTGGCGGATAATCCGGCAACGGTTCAGCCGAAGGCACCTGCGATTATTACCGCGGGTTTTGCTCCGCCGGCATACTCTGATCTTCAACCACTCGACGCGAACCTGTATGACGGCCAGTCGCGCAGCGATGGGATGATGAAATTCGTGACCACTGTTGCCCCGGTGACGGTGCCCAAACGTATACCGAATGTCAGACAACCCGGCTCGATCTCTACTGCGCTGCTGCCAAAACTGCCGGTTCGCAAACGCATGATGGTGAATGTTGCGCCAAAAGCGCCTAAGCGCTCGACCCGAGATGCCGTGTCGGCATCGGTGATGAATGTGTCCGCCAGTACGCAACCTGCGGCGGGCATGTATTTCGTGATTGGAAGTTTCCGCAATTTTGGAAATGCCCGAACGTTGGCTTCGCGACATGGCACGTTGGTGCCGGCGGTGTTGGCGGCGAAACTTGACGGCACGCCTATCTATCGGGTGGTGGTAGGGCCCACCATTCCTGGACGTGAGAAATCCCTCCACCGTCGG
>CAJWVP010000337.1 GCA_913048145.1 uncultured Rhodospirillaceae bacterium | reverse complement strand
GCGGAACCCCGGCATGGCGGCGATCAGCACCAAATTAAGGAGTACTGGCGTGGCGGCGGCGGCGGCGAACCGGCCCAGCGAGTTCAGAACTCCAGATTGCAGGGATACCAGAGAGATGAACAACAGATAGGGAAAGGCGATGCGCGACATCTCCGTCGCCATCTCCATCTTGCCCTCGACCTCGTCGAACCCGGGTGCCAGCACCCACATGGCCCAAGGCATGGCCAGTTCCATAAGCGCAACGAATAGCGCCAGAATCACGAACAGCGCGGCGAAGGCGTGATCAGCGAATTCCTTTGCCTTCTCACGCCCCTCTTGCTCCAGGATGGATGAAAAGATGGGAATGAAGGCCGCCGCGAAGGCCCCTTCGGCGAACAGACGGCGAAACAAATTCGGAAACCGAAAGGCGACGAAGAACGTGTCGGCCACGCTTCCCGCGCCCAACACGGCGGCGATCAGGATATCCCGCACGAAGCCGAAGACGCGACTCAGCATGGTGTAGCCGCTTACAGTGGTGATAGCCTTCAGAAGATTCATAGGGCCTGAATAGCGGGAAATTGAGGCGGGGGAAAGGCGTCCCGGTCAAAGGACCGCCAAGATCCGAGGCCCGGATCAGATCATTGACTTGAGGCGGTTCAGGTGTTCAGGCGCGATTTCCAAGCCATGATACGCGGCGCGTGGACGGTTTTTCCCTTTCGAAAAGCCCAGAATGTGGGCCCCAAAATCATCGGGCACTCGGCGCATCCAGGTGGTCATGTTTTAGGCGAAATTCTGTTCTGATAGCGCGGCGTTCATTGCGACGACGACAGCCCGTCCAAAGTTCAGTTGGCGCAGGCGAAGGCGCAGGCCAGGGCGTCCAACATCAAGGCGATGTTGCCGCCCCGCGCACCGTCAAATGCCGGTGTCGGATTGCCGTCACATGTCCTTTGAGCAGCAGGAAACGTGCCCGGGATTGTGCCCGAGTGCAGATGTGATTAAATATTTACTCATCGTTGTCGGTTATTGCGGAAACAAACGCGGTCTCGCCATGCGAAAACCTATCGTCGGTATCGTTGCCAACGCGCACCTCATCAATGATCAATACTGGATTCAGGGTTCCAGTCGCATGAATGTCGAAGCCGTGGCAGATGCGGCAGATGCCATGCCGCTGATAATACCGTCGCTGCCCGAGCGCCTCGAACTGGACGATATCCTGGCGGCCTGCGATGGTTTCCTGCTGACTGGCGGGCGACCGAACGTACACCCAGAAGAGTACGGTCACGAACCCACGGACGCCCACGGCGAGTTCGACCGAGGCCGCGATGGCATCGCGCTGCCATTAATCCGGTCCTGCGTGGACCGGGGTCAACCGATCCTGGGCGTTTGTCGAGGGTTCCAGGAATTCAACGTCGCCATGGGTGGCACCCTACATCCCGAGATCCGGAATCTGCCCGGGCGTATGAATCATCGTATGCCCCCCGACGGCACCATCGAAGAAAAGTTTGCCCATCGCCATCCTATCAAAATGATCGCGGGCAGCCCCTATATCGACCTGTTCGGGTCTGACGAGGTGATGGTCAATTCCCTGCACGGCCAGGGCATCGAGGAACCAGGGCCACGCGTTATCATCGACGGCACTGCGCCGGACGGCACGCCCGAGGCAATCACAATCAAGGACGCGCCAGGCTTCGCTATGGCGGTGCAATGGCACCCAGAATACAAGGCCACGGAAGATCCAGTTTCCAGGCCCCTCTTCGCGGCCTTCGGCACCGCGCTACGCGACTGGCTACGGGGCGTGCCCCTGGCCGCAAAATAGTAAGGCACTCCAGAAGCGGATGGCGACCCTCTCCTTTCCCGATCTTGAATTAAATTATCACCGTTGGGGTCGCGGCTTTCCCCTGGTGCTTGTGCATGGTTGGTCCGAATGGTCAGCCATTTGGTGCCGGTTGAAGCCGCTGTTGACCGACGTCTTCACGCGCGTCGAGTTGCAGATCGCCGCGGGCACCGGTCATTTTGTTCATTGGGAATGGCCCGATCAGTCCGCATAACATATTATTCGGTTCTTCACCCCCTGACAACGGAGGCGTAGTCATGATCATCATCCCCAACCCGGCCAAGGAACGCCTGAAAGCGGGCGAGCTTTCCCTCGGCGTCGGCGTGCGCCAAGCCCGCACCGTGGATATAGGCAAGGCCATGAAAGCCGCTGGCTACGACTGGTTGTTCATTGACCTAGAGCACAATTCTATGGACATGGACATGGCCTGCCAGATCTCTGTCGCTGCCCAGGACGCCGGCATTACGCCGATCGTGCGAGTGCCCGGGTTCGAGCACTATCTGGCGACCCGCGCGCTGGACGGCGGCGCGCTGGGTATCGTGGTGCCGCATGTGGACGACGTGGAAACGGCGGCTCAGATGGCAACTAATTGCCGCTATCCGCCAATTGGCCATCGCTCCATGACGGGCGCTCTGCCACAGGTGAACTTCGCCAGTTACCCCATTGGCGAGATGGCGGAGGCGGTCAACGCGGCGACCCTCCTAATCTTGATGATCGAAACCCCGAGCGCAGTGGAAAACGCGGACGCCATCGCCGCTGTGGAAGGGGTCGACGTGTTACTGATCGGAACCAACGATCTCTGCATGGAGATGGGTATTCCAGGCCAGTTCGATCATCCAGACGTAGTCGCCGCCTACGACACGGTCATCGCTGCCTGCCACAAGCACGGCAAGCATCCCGGCATGGGCGGCGTCTATGATCCGGCGATGATGGCCCAATACGTGGATAAGGGCATGAAGTTAGTCCTCTCGGGCAGCGACATGGCCTTCATGATGGCAGGTGCCAAGGCTCAGGCAGCAGCAATCCGTGAATTGAACTAGCCACCGGCCTTGATAGAGACTAATTGCGGCTCAGGCGTGGTAGCCCGCCGGTCGGTTATTTGATGCTAGCCAAATTGAAGGTTTGTTGTTAGGCAGGCAGGAGCGTAGAAGGCGCGGAATGAGGCAGAGGCCTAAACAGGCATGGTTCTTAAGCCCATGCTTCGGTGCATAGGGTCTCTCATCGATAAGGGATCTTCAGGGCTAGAAAATCGCCAGGCCCAGAAACTTACGCCGCGTAGGATGCGTCCAGCCGGTCCATCTTGCGGAGCAGGGCAGTGTACTCTAACTCACCGTAGCCGAAGCCGTCCTCGCTTCCGGCGAAAGCGTTAGTGTCAGCGCCCGACTTGGCGGCAACGTTGTCGGAAATGACGTTCAATGTCCCCGCCGCGCCGGCGTCGATCTGCACTTGGCAGG
>CAJWVP010000336.1 GCA_913048145.1 uncultured Rhodospirillaceae bacterium | reverse complement strand
GTGAAAACTTCCGGCCGGGAACCCTGGAGAAGTGGGGGTTGGGTTGGGACGTATTAAGTGAAATCAATCCAGGCTTGGTAATGATGCGTATCTCTGGTTACGGCCAGACCGGTCCTTATCGAGATCGCCCCGGTTTCGCGCGAATAGGCCATGCGGTGGGCGGCCTCACCTATCTTTCCGGATTGTCTGGCGAGATTCCGGTGACGCCCGGGTCCACGTCGCTTGGCGACTACATGTCCGGCATGTATGGCGCCATCGGCATAATGATGGCGCTTCGCCATCGCGACACCACGGGCGAGGGGCAAGTTATCGATATGGCTTTGTATGAGTCCGTATTTCGGGTTCTCGATGAGATTGCGCCGCGGTACGCCTTTGAAGGCCACGTGCGCGAGCCGGAAGGCACCGGAACTGTGAACGCCTGTCCGCACGGACATTTTTCCACGGGTGACGGCAAATATATGGCCATCGCATGCACCACCGACAAAATGTTCGAGCGCCTATGCGCCGCCATGGACCGCCCCGATCTTTTGGAGGCCTACGGCGATCAATCGGTGCGCTTGGCCAATAGGGACACGGTGATCCACGAGGTAGAGGCCTGGACCCGCTCACTCGATCGTGAAGACATCATGCGGTGCTGCATAGATCATGAGGTGCCGTCCGGGCCTATTAACTCTATCGCCGATATCTTTGCTGATCCGCACTTTCAGGCGCGCGAGAATATTGTCACCGTGCCGGTCCCTGGTATCGGTGATGTGCCGGTCCCGGGTGTGCTACCGAAGTTGTCCCTAACGCCGGGTGATATCCGATCCCTCGGGCCGAGCCTTGGGGACGCCAATGAAGCGATTTATGGCGGTGAACTCAAGCTGTCCGATGCGGAGATCGCGGATTTGGAGGCGAGGGGCATCATATAAGGATCGTCGCAATCGCTCTCGTCTTTGATCATGGCTTTTATATTGGTTTTGGGCTTGTCAACGCGCCGGCGACGGCACTTGGTCAGTATCTGATGACCTTCGCGCTTAAGGTCGCGGAGGCATCTGTGGTTAGCCCCTTCAACTAAACGGCAATCATCTGGGGCATCTGTTTTTATTTGGTCATGTGGAGCCTTTGGCCTAGTTGGCCCGCGGTAATTGGGGCCGTGTTCATCAGCAACGCCGGGCTCTACATTTTCCATCGGGAAGCCCTCCTCAAACGGTCGTGAGGGGGCTTTTTGACCTGGCTGAGGTATGCCAAAATCCACGAGACTAATATGGGAGTGAACACGTGCCCAAGGAGAATGATCGGATTCCGGCCTGCTGCGCCAACGGACAAAAGGATGTGGTCTGATGGTGGGGAACATGCACGTCTCCCCTGTGGCGGGCGCCCTGGGCGCTGAAATTACAGGTGTTGACCTCAACCAGGTTAGCGAACAGGTGATCAAAGACATTCGGAGCGCATTGCTCCAGCATGGCGTCATCTTTTTCCGCGATCAAGATTTGACGCCTGAGAGCCAAACTGCATTCGCGCGTCGCTTTGGTCCGTTGAACCGGCACCCTTACGTAACTCCCATGGATGGTCATCCGGATGTCTTTCTGATTGTCAAGGAACCAGAGGATAAACATCACTTTGGCAACAGCTGGCATACGGATCTGGCCTATGCGGAACATCCCGCCATGGCGACCATGTTATATGGTTTGGAAGTGCCGGACGCGGGTGGTGACACCATGTTCCTGAGCCAAGCGACCGCTTATGAAGCCCTGTCCGATGGCATGAAGAGCATTCTGTCGGATGTCGGGGTCATATACACGAACGCCAATTCCTATGGAAAGGGCTCACAGCGGTTTACGGACGGCGTGGCCAAGGCCATGAAGGTTAGCCAGGCGGCGACAAATGAAGTTACCCATCCGATTGTGCGCACTCATCCTGAAACGGGCCGTAAGGGGCTTTATTTGAGCGATTTGCATTTCGTGCGCTTCGCTGACATGACGCCCAAGGAATCGCGGCCTTTGTTTGATTATCTCGTCGCCCATGCGACCCGGCCCGAATTCACCTGTCGATTCCAATGGCGAAACGGCTCAGTGGCTATGTGGGACAACCGTTGCACCATGCACTATGCTATTAGTGATTTTCCAAACGCCCGACGCATCATGCAGCGTGTCACTATAGAGGGTGACAGGCCGGTCTAGGAGGATCGCTGCCGAATCAGGTCGCTTCCGGGAAATTCAGCTCCACAAAAATGTTATGCGGACCGGTGACGAAGATCTGGCGGATGCCGCTTCCAGGCACCACGCGGCGGTTCTGTACGCAGTCCATGGCGCTGATGCGGGTGTCGAACTCGTCATAGCGGTCTGGATCGCCTAGGTAGGCCAGGTGATGGAGGGTGCCCGTGTCATTGCCGACCTTTTTCTCCGTGCCGATGAGGTGGATGATCGGATGTTCGTCTATCTGATTGTAGAGCCAGTAGCCGGGAAAATCGAAAGGTGGGCGATCACCCGCATGGAGCTCCAGAACTTCACAGAAAAAGTCCTTGGTTTCTTCCAGATGGTTGGTCTGAAGTGTCGTGTGATCCATGCGCATGAACTTAAAGTCCCTTGATAAACACGCCGATCGCGTCGATGGCGTTTTGCCAGTTTTCACCCTCGGTCAGGCCCGAGGCCTTGCGCGGCTTGAAACTGTGGTCGCCGTCCTCCAACCAGTAAAATTGAATGGTGGCGCTAAGGCGATAACCGGAGATTTCTTCGCGGGTGCCGAGCGCGTCGCGCGTCCCCTGGCAAATCAAGGTTGGTGTTTTCAGGCCTTCCAGGTGTTCCAGCCGGTTCAGCCCCGGTTCCTTGCCTGGCGCGTGGAACGGATAGCCCAGGCACACCAGACCCTTGACCTCGGCGTCATCGGCAACCAGCGATGCAATCCGACCGCCCATGGACTTCCCGCCAATGACGAGACTGTTCACGCCCAGTTCGCCGATCACGTCGTGCCAGGTCGCGATTAGCTGCGGTAACCGGTTTGGCGGCTTCTTCTTTCCGGATTTGCGGCGTTCCGCCATATAGGGAAACTCGAACCGGGCGACGCGAGATCCCATGGCGCCCAGGCGCTCGGCGAAAACCTGCATGAATTCGGAATCCAAGGGTGCCCCAGCGCCGTGGGCGAGTGCGATGGTGGTGGCGGCGTCGTCCGGGCCGTCGAACAGAAAATTCACCATCCTAGATCCGTCCGCCACTGACCCTCAGGTTCGCGCCGTTGACGTAGGAGGCGGCGTCGGAAAGCAACCAGACAATAGCCTCGCCGATTTCTTTTGGCTGACCG
>CAJWVP010000335.1 GCA_913048145.1 uncultured Rhodospirillaceae bacterium | reverse complement strand
GGGGAGCCCTTTATCGACCTTTTGATCCTGCTTGCGGTCCTGGCGCCTGTTGCCGGTATCTTTCATTGGTTTGAGTCTTGGATTGCTCACGATATGGCTTTCCGGCTTTTAGCAGAGATGCGGATTGCCCTCTTTGAAAAGCTCGCTCGCTTGGCGCCTGCCTATATGGTACGTCGGCAGACGGGCGATATGGTGGCTATGGCGACGCATGATGTGGAACTCGTGGAGTATTTTTTTGCTCATACGGTAGCCCCGGCGTTTGTCGCTATCCTCATCCCGAGTTTAGTTGTGGGGGTTCTGTTTTTTTTCGGCTGGGAGTTAGCAGCGGCATTAGTACCCCTGCTAATTCTGGTTGCGATCAGTCCGTTCTTTTTGCGCAAGCGAGTTGACGTTATGGGTTCAAAGGCCCGGGAGGCTCTTGGCGAACGCCCGGAGGACATCCCAGTCCTGGCAGAATACTTCGTCAAGAAGTACGCAGAAGCCAACGGGGTCGATGAACTCCCCATTTGCGCGGACGCCATGTCCATGCTGTGTGGGCACTCCTGGCCGGGAAACGTGCGCGAACTTGAAAACACCATGCATCGCGCCATTCTCTTAGCGTCGGGACCGGAAATCGATACCGACGCAATTATGCTCACCGACTCTCAGGACGACACAAACGGGCCTGCCGCAACAGCGACTACCAGCGGAGACGGCCAAAGTATGGTCGGCCGTACGGTGGCGGAGGTTGAGCGCGACCTAATCATCGACACCCTAACTCATTGCTTGGGTAACCGCACGCATGCGGCCAACATTCTCGGTATTTCCATCCGTACGCTTCGCAACAAGTTGAAGCTATATGGTGATCAAGGATTTGCCGTTCCCAACCCCGGCGAAGCTGGAACCGGAGCCCCATAAATGGCCGAAGCCCAGCCGCTTCCCACTGAGGGCAACGAACAGCCAGCCGGCGAACACTTCGACATCGGAGCCATGTTTTCCGCAGTGATGCGTCGCGGCGACATCATGCTCGCGCTTGGCGTTGTCGGGATCCTGGTGGTCCTAATCCTACCCATGCCAAGTTGGTTGCTGGATATCAGCCTAGCGTTCTCGATCACGTTCTCCGTGCTCATCCTCATGACCGCAATTTTTATTTCCAAGCCATTGGATTTTAACGCTTTCCCGACAGTACTTTTGCTTGCGACCATGATCCGGCTGAGCCTTAACCTGGCATCGACGCGGCTGATCCTTGCACATGGGCACGAAGGCACGGACGCTGCCGGCGAGGTCATCCAGGCGTTCGGCGGCTTTGTAATGGGCGGCAATTTCGTCATCGGGATCATTGTCTTCGCGATCCTGGTGATCGTGAATTTTATCGTCATCACCAAGGGTTCGGGCCGGATTGCCGAGGTCTCCGCCCGGTTCACCCTGGATGCCATGCCGGGCAAGCAGATGGCCATCGATGCCGATCTGTCCACCGGCCTGATCGAAGAAACTGAAGCCAGGGCCCGGCGCAAGGAACTGGAAGAGGAAAGCTCCTTTTTCGGGGCTATGGACGGTGCATCGAAGTTCGTTCGCGGCGACGCCATCGCCGGAATCCTGATCACCTTTATCAATGTGGTAGCAGGTATGGTAATCGGCGTTGCCCAGCAGGATATGACCTTTGTCGACGCCGCCGACACCTACACCCGCCTGACCGTTGGCGACGGCCTAGTTTCGCAAATCCCTGCGCTGATCGTTTCCACCGCGGCTGGCATGATGGTGACCCAGGCCGGTATCGGCGAGAAAACGGAAAGCGCCTTGTTCAAACAGCTGGGCGGCCAGCCGAAGGCGCTAGGCATCGTGTCGTTCCTTCTGACCGCCCTGGCGATCCTTCCCGGCGTGCCGGTCCTGCCGTTCATGCTGCTGGCCAGTGCCACGGGGATTGGGGCCTTTCTGATCCACGCGCGATCACGGGAAATGGAGGAGCAGGCCCTCCTGGAAGAGGAAGAACAGACCGTCGATCCTGCCGCATTGGCCGATGAACCCATTTCTGCAGCGCTGCGCATTGACTACATGCGCCTGGAATTGGGTTATGGGCTCCTCTCCCTAATCAGCGCGCCGAGGGAAGGCCAGCGGCTGACGGACCAGATCAAAGCGCTACGGCGCCAGATGGCCGCCGATGTGGGCTTCGTCATGCCGTCGGTCCGCATCCAGGACAACATGCAATTGCCGGCCAACGGCTATGTCATTCGTGTCAAAGAGATCGAAGCCGGGAACGGCGATCTGCGGCCCAACATGATGTTGGTCATGGATCCCCGTGGCGAGGACATCTCGCTTCCCGGCGAGAAAACGGAGGAACCCACATTCGGCCTGCCGGCCATGTGGATCGAAGACGCCAACCGCGAAGAGGCCCTGTTCCGTGGGTATACGGTGGTGGACCCGGCCACCGTGATCACCACGCACCTGACGGAAGTCATCAAGGACAACATGGCCGAACTGTTGTCCTACGCGGAAACCCAGAAACTCCTGGACGAATTGGACAAGGATCACCAGGCCCTCATCGACGACCTTATCCCGGCCCAAATCTCGCTCGGCGGTGTGCAACGCGTGTTACAAAACCTGCTGTCCGAACGGATCTCCGTCCGCGACTTGGCCACAATCCTGGAGGGCGTCGCGGAGGCCTGCGGCCATTCCCGTTCGGTCACCATGATCACCGAACACGTTCGCGCCCGCCTGTCGCGCCAGATCAGCGACCAGAACACCAACGAGCAGGACGTGATCCCCATGATCTCTTTGTCGCCGCAGTGGGAACAGGCCTTCGCCGAGAGCCTGATCGGCCAGGGCGAGGATAAGCAGCTGAGCATGCAACCGACCCAACTACAGGAATTCATCACCGCGCTCCGCAACAGCTTCGAACGCCAGGCCATGATGGGCGAGGCACCTGTGCTGCTAACAAGTCCAGGTATTCGGCCTTACGTGCGCTCCATCGTCGAACGGTTCCGCCCCATGACCGTGGTCATGTCGCAGAACGAGGTACACCCAAAGGCCAAGATCAAGACCGTCGGTCAGGTATGATGACCGCGTGAGACCAGGATCAGACTATGCGCGTCAAAACCTTCACCGCCGAAAACACGGCCGCCGCCATGGATTTGGTGCGCGACGAGTTGGGCGATAAGGCAATCATCATCGCCACCCGAACGGAACGGAACGGTATGGCCTGCATCACCGCCGCCGTCGACCCGCCGCCAACGGCAAAAGAGGATTTCGAAGAACACGAATCACTGGTCTTCTCTGGAGAAACCGAGGCGACGGTCCGCCAGGCCCTA
>CAJWVP010000334.1 GCA_913048145.1 uncultured Rhodospirillaceae bacterium | reverse complement strand
CCGTTGCATCCTGAGACGCAGGTCGGCGGTCTTAGAACCGCCCTTGGCGTAGCGAAGCTTGTCGAACCGGTCGAGCGCCTTGTCAGCGCAGCCATCGCGGAAGGGCCGCATGGGTGCGCCAGGTGTGACGATTTCCTGGGCCTTGATCCCCGCCGCCCGGCCGAACACGACCAGATCCAACAGCGAGTTGGTGCCCAAACGGTTAGCCCCGTGCACCGACGCACAGCCGCATTCGCCCACCGCCATGAGGCCCGGCGCCAAGGCGTCCGGGTCGTCCTTGGTCGGACGCAGCACCTGGGTCATGTGGTCGGTGGGAATGCCGCCCATGTTGTAGTGCACCGTGGGCAGCACCGGGATCGGTTCCTTTGTGGCGTCAACGCCGGCAAAGATACGGGCCGATTCCGTAATGCCCGGCAGCCGCTCGTGCAGGAGCGCCGCGTCCAGGTGCTCCAGGTGGAGGCTGATGTGATCACCCTCGGGGCCAATGCCGCGCTTGTCGCGGATCTCCATTGTCATTGCGCGCGAGACCACGTCGCGGCTGGCCAAGTCCTTGGCGGTCGGCGCGTAGCGTTCCATGAAGCGCTCGCCCTCCGAATTGGTAAGGTACCCGCCCTCACCACGTGCACCCTCTGTGATCAAGCAGCCCGATCCATAAATCCCGGTCGGGTGGAACTGCACAAACTCCTGGTCCTGCAGAGGCAACCCCCCACGCGCGATCATACCGTGGCCGTCGCCGGTGCAGGTGTGCGCCGAAGTGCACGAGAAGTAGGATCGCCCGTAGCCGCCGGACGCGAACACCACCAAGTGACCCCGGAAAGCATGCATAGTGCCGTCGTCCAGGTTCCAGGCCAGAACACCCTCACAGGTACCGTCATCGCCCATGATCAGGTCGATGGCGAAGTATTCGACGTAAAATTCGGCCTCATGCTTGAGGCTTTGCTGATAGAGCGTATGCAGCATGGCGTGACCGGTCCGGTCCGCCGCGGCGCAGGCCCGCTGCACCGGCGCTTCACCGAAATTGCGCATGTGGCCACCGAAGGGGCGCTGGTAGATTTTGCCCTCGTCCGTGCGCGAAAACGGCATGCCCATGTGCTCGAGTTCGATGATCGAGGGCACCGCCTCTCGACACATGTATTCGATGGCGTCCTGGTCGCCAAGCCAGTCGGCACCCTTGACCGTGTCGTACATGTGCCATTCCCAGTGGTCCTCGGCCATGTTGCCGAGCGCCGCCGAGATGCCCCCCTGGGCCGCCACCGTGTGGGACCGGGTCGGGAACACCTTGGTGATACAGGCCGTCTTCAAGCCCGCCGCCGCCATACCCAGCGTAGAGCGAAGTCCTGCACCGCCTGCTCCAACGACGACGACTTCATATTTATGGTCGATGATTTCGTACGCTTTGGTCATGGGGGCTCAACCTCCGAAGGTTAATCTGATCACGGCGAAGGCCGAACATGCGCCCAGCAAGAGCGCGCCCAACTTGACCAAGACGAGCAGCGTCACCTTGGTCGATTCCGAATGGATATAATCTTCGATCACCACCTGCAAACCCAGCTGCGCGTGGTGGAACATGCAGATCACGAAAAGGATCAACAGCACCGGATTGTAGTGCCGACCGACCCAATCAGTGACCGTCAATAAGTCAGCGTCGACCAGGCCGACGACGGAGAAGACAAACCACAGGCAGAGCGGCACCAGGGTGATCCCGGTCAGGCGCTGCATCCACCAATGGTGGACACCGCCATTCGACGATCCGAGGCCCCGCACACGGCCGAGATGGGATCGCAACTGCATTAAGAACCTCCTGCCGCCGAATAGGCGACAACCAGAGTTAGTACGGTCATGGCGGCGGCGAAGATCACCGTCAACCAGCCACTCATACGCAACGTGTCCAATTCATATCCCCAGCCAGCGTCCCAGGCCAAATGCCGAATACCGTTGCCGAGATGATAGAATAGGGAAAACGTCATTCCCCAAAGCACCAGTTGACCAAACCAGGAACCAAGCGCCGCCTGCGCCGTGGCGAAGGCGGCCGGACCGTAGGTAGCGGCCATGATCCAATAGGCGAACAACACGGCACCGCCAGCAAGCGCGACTCCTGTGGCCCGGTGGGTGATCGACAAAACGGAGGTTATTTGCGGCCGATACACCTGCAGATGCGGTGACAGGGGCCGATTGGGATTCGCCATGGCGATTCCTCTTCTTATGAAAGTTTACGCGGCTGCTTCGACCATACTTTAACTCATAGGTAATGCGCCGCTTCAGGATAGTCAAAGTAATGTATGCCACTGACTAAACCGAATTTATAAAAATTTTTCTCCTGCAATCGCCATTCAGCGGCTGCGCGAGGCACCTTTTCATGGAAGCCAACGAGATTGTTGCGATTGCTATACATTTACCCCAGACCGCATCCAATATGTGGATAACCTGTGGGTCAATTGTGAAAACGGATTGCGGTTATACACAAGAATCGACCGTTACCCCCATGTTTCCGTGTTGCGTCAACGGTCGCGCCCCCGGCATTCTTGAGGCGCGCGCGAAAGCGTCGTTTTGATATCAAGGGGCGGACCAGTGAACTGATCCCAACCAGGGTATCGATCCGGCCGGCCGGCTTGGGCAACCAGACCGATCGGTTGGAAAAGGGGCGGGGTTGACGAACGAGGGCTTGTCTCATCGATCGCCGACCCCAAACCGGCAAAAGTCTCGTGTAACGCGAGGCGGGCCTTTCGCGGAACAGCCTATCTCCCTGGCAGGGGCGGATTGGCTCCGCGAGGCGGCGGATCTTCGGACTGGGTTTCCCGGTCGGGATGCGGCGCTTTCAAGACCAGAAGGGTGCTTGCGGGTATCTGAACGGTCGTTGGAGAGCTTCGGGTTGCCGAAGTTGTCCGTGGGTCCATCCGCGATATCGGCTTCCGCCGATGGCGTGGCACACCCGAAGGTCCGGACGCGCTATGGGCTTTTTGCTGCGATGGTGCGTGAAAGGGGGATATGGCGACGGGCGACCGGCGTCGCAGACCTTGGACGCGGGCCATACCACTTCTACCGCGGGTTGATCTCTGCCCAGGGTGCGTCCACGGAAGAAGGGTAAATCGAGGAGCCGCTTTTAAGTGCGCGGAGCCAGGCCGGCTCCAAGAGGCGTCAGGGTGCTGTCTCGGCGGCACATGCACAGGTTTCCCAGGACCGGTGCACCTGACGCCTCTTTACTTACCAAGACGAAGATTCCGCAGCAACTTTATTTTACGAAGTCTCAATTTGACCTTCGCGCCAATAGGACTCGATCCGCACTTATTGAGTC
>CAJWVP010000333.1 GCA_913048145.1 uncultured Rhodospirillaceae bacterium | reverse complement strand
CCTTGGCCGAGAAGGGCATTAACATTCAGGTGATCTCCACCTCTGAGATTAAGGTAAGCGTACTTATCGACGAGGAATACATGGAGCTGGCTTTGCGTTCCCTTCACGCGGCTTACGGCTTGGACGCGGAATAGCGGCCGATCGGGCGCGTGCCGAAGGGGTGTCCTGTACCCCTAACATGCCTTTTTCGGAGCATGATCAATTCGAGAAACTGGGAAACAAACTTAATGGCACCTGCCCGCCCTCCCATTGGACCTGCCTCCGTGCTGTCTGCGCCGCGCCGACTTCTGGCACGTGTCCGCGACGTGATGGCCGGCGCCGCGCCCGCGCAGGAGCGGCTGGATGACATCGTCAAGATTATCGCCGCCGACATGGTCGCGGAGGTGTGCTCTGTCTATGTTCGGCGCGGCGGCGATGTGTTGGAGTTGTTTGCAACCCAAGGCCTGGAACCCAGTGCCGTTCATAAAACTCGCTTGCAGTTTGGCGAGGGTATCATTGGGGACGTGGCGCAGAAAGCACGGGCCTTCGCCCTAGCCGACGCGCAGCAGCATCCCAATTTTGTCTATCGACCGGAAACCGGTGAGGAGATCTACCACTCCATGATGGGGGTGCCAGTACTCCGTGCGGGTCGGGTGGCCGGGGTCATTGCGGTTCAGAACCGGACCCAGCGCCATTACACGGAAGAAGAGATAGAGACCCTCCAGACCGTAGCCATGGTATTGGCGGAACTGATCGCCGGCGGTGAGCTCATCGATCACACCGAGATTCTGGCCGAAGAACTGGCGGCGGCGCGGCCGGTGCGGATTGAAGGTATCGGCCTCAACGGCGGTCTGGGCGTGGGCCACGCGGTCCTGCATATCACGGATCTGCCCGTGGCTGATCTGGTCGCAGACGACCCGGACGCGGAACGCTGCCGGCTGCACCAAGCCTTTTCGGAGATGCACGGCTCGTTGGACGAACTGTTGGCCGATGATGCGCTTGCCGAGGGCGGTGAGCATCGCGATGTGCTTGAAACCTATCGGTTGATCGCCGAGGACGCCGGTTGGCTGACCCGGATCGAAGATGCCATTGAAACTGGTCTGACGGCCGAAGCCGCGGTCCAACGAGTGCAAAATGACATCCGCGCCCGCATGGCCAAGGTAACGGATTCCTATCTCCGTGAACGGGTCCATGACCTCGATGATCTGGCCCGGCGTCTGATGCTGCACCTCATGGGTGGAACGGGGATGGCCCTGGCCAAGGATCTGCCCGAACATGCGATCCTGATCGCCCGAAGCATGGGTCCAGCGGAGCTGCTCGACTACGATCATGACCGGCTGGCCGCTTTGGTTTTGGAAGAGGGATCACCGGCCTCGCATGTGGCGATTATTGCCCGTGCTTTGAATCTTCCCGTCGTTGGCCGCGCGCGCGACATCATTCAACAAGTGGATGCCGGAGACCTGGTTGTCGTGGACGCCGACAACAACCAGGTCTTCGTGCGGCCCGGTGATGACGTCCTGACGGCCTTCGAAGAGGGGGTTCGCCACGCCGAGGACCAGCGCGAACGCTACGAGGAGCTCATCGATCAATCGACGGAGACCAAGGACGGTGTGCGCATTGAATTGTGGATAAACGCCGGATTGATGATCGACATGAAGCACCTGACCGAATGGAACGCCGATGGCATTGGCCTATTCCGAACGGAGATTGCCTTTATGGCGCGCTCCAAACTTCTGGGCGTCGACGAACAGACCCGTCTCTACAAGCGGATCATGGATCAGGCCGATGGCAAGCCTGTTGTCTTCCGTACTCTCGATATCGGTGGCGACAAGGTGCTGCCCCATTGGGGCGGGGCTGATGGTCAGAACCCAGCCATGGGATGGCGGGCGATCCGAGTCTCTTTGGATCGGCCGGCGCTTATGCGTCAGCAATTGCGGGCCCTGATCCGCGGCGCGGGCGGGCGCGAATTGGATGTCATGTTCCCCATGGTTGCAGAAGTTGCCGAGTTTGAGGCCGCCCGTGAGCTCCTGGATGTGGAGTTGGCGCGTGAGAGAGCGAATGGCCGGACCTTACCGGCGGCGGTCCGGGCTGGCGTGATGTTGGAGGTGCCCAGTCTCGCGTTTCAGCTTCCGACATTGCTGGAACGGGTCGATTTTTTGTCTGTAGGCAGCAACGACTTGGGTCAGTTTCTATTCGCTCAGGACCGGGGCGATGCGCGTCTCGCCGACCGCTACGACATGTTGTCGCCAATTGTGTTGAAGTTTCTGAGTGGGATTGTCGCAGAATGCGACGTGCGGTCGGTTCCGCTCAGTCTGTGCGGTGAAATGGCGAGCCGACCGCTCGAGGCCATGGCGCTATTGGGGCTTGGGTTCCGGCGCATCTCCCTGTCGCCGTCGGCCATGGGGCCGGTTAAATCTATGATTCGAGAACTCGATGTCATGGCCCTGGCGAAGCAGTTGCCCGACCTATTGGTAGGCCCGGAGCACTCCGTTCGCGACAGGCTCCGCGAGATCGCGAGAAGCCAGCGCATTCACATCTAAATGGATGGCATTCATCCTTGTAACAGCATGAAAAATCGTGAGATTATTGATCTCCTCGTATTGCGCGATGCCGCGGTGGGGCGTGGACTCTCGACGGACGGTGGGGCGGTCTCCACACATCCTGACTAGCGGTGGGGCTGGAAGCCGGACTGGAATTGAAAACCGGAAGATCAAGGCGGGACTCGATGGCTGAGACTACAGGCGATTCGGTAAGCGATACAGGGGTCGGCGCCCTCCTGCGCGCTTCGCGCATGCGGATCGGGGAGGATCTGCGAGACATCGCCCTCATTTTGCGTATTCGCTATCCCTATCTTGAAGCCATTGAGGACGGACGGTTCGAAGATCTACCTGGCCAGGCCTATGCGGTCGGCTTCGTACGTGCCTATGCCGATCATCTTGGGCTGGATGGCGAAGAGGTAGTTCGGCGTTTCAAAGATGACGCTGCCCGTGATGGAGAGCCCCGTGCGGACCTTCGTTTTCCAACGCCCATCTCCGAGGCCAGCGTGCCCGGCGGCGCCATCGTCTTCATCGGCCTACTGATAGTTATCCTAGCGTATGGTGCGTGGTACGTCTCAACCTCTGATGAGAATTATTTAGCCAACTTAATCGAACCTATTCCCGAGCGTCTGGCGGCATTGGTTCCCAGCGACAAGTCCCTGGACGATCCCGCGCCAGAGCCGACCATGACGCCGGCGGCGCCATCTGAGTCGGAGTCTACAGCCAAGCCAAAGCCGTTAGAGCCGCCAGCCTCGTTGCAACCAGCAGATGCACCTGTC
>CAJWVP010000332.1 GCA_913048145.1 uncultured Rhodospirillaceae bacterium | reverse complement strand
TGATCAAAAATGGCTCCGTAAAACGCGGTTGGCTGGGCGTGCACATCCAGGCGGTAACTGATGAGATTGCTGAGACGCTCGGTCTCAGCGAAGCTGGAGGCGCCTTGGTGGCCAATGTCATCGAGGATAGTCCTGCCGAAAAGGCCATGATCAAGGCTGGCGACGTGATCTTGACATTCGATGGCAAGAAGGTTGAGGAAATGCGCTCGCTTCCACGCATTGTCGCTGAGACCCAGGTTGGCAAGGATACTAAGGTTTCCGTGTGGCGAGACGGTAAAATCAAGATCTTGAAAGTCGCCGTTGGTGAACTGGATGACGCAGAGCCGGTGGAGGCGCGCAGCGGTAGCTCGAAGGGCGGTGACCGGAATATCGATGATCTGGGACTAACGCTCTCTGGGATCACTGATCAATTGCGTTCGCGCTTCAAGTTGGCGAATGACGCCAAGGGTTTGGTCGTAACCAAGGTGGACGGCGACGGTCCGGCGGCGGAGAAGAACATCCGCCCCGGCGACATAATTGTCGAAGTTTCCCAGGAAAAAGTGTCGACCACCGCGGATGTCGTGAAGAAGGTCCGCGAGGTCAAGAAGGCTGGCCGCAAGACGGTGCTTTTGCTCCTCGAAGGGCAAGGCGGCATGCGGTTTGTGGTGGTGCGTTTGCCCACCGGCTGAGCCCATCGATAAAATACGATGACGGGAAACGGCGCACTCGGGCGCAGGGCTTCTATTCAGCTGGCAAAGTTCGCGTCTCCGTATCCCTGATAGAAGAGCAGAGTGCGCAGATCAGTGTGGTCAATGCGGGCCCGGGCAGTGTTGGTAACGACAGGCTTCCCGCGATAAGCAACGCCTAGACCGGCGGCTTGCAGCATGGGAAGATCGTTGGCGCCGTCGCCGATGGCCACTGTCTCTGCTGTCGCTAACCCGCGTTCGCTGATCAGGCGGTTCAATATCGTCAACTTTGCTTCCTTTCCCAGAATCGGTTCATGGACTTTGCCGGTTAGGGCTTTGTTGACTATGCCCAAGCGGTTGGCGTGGTTCTCATGAAAACCACAGGCTTGGGCGACACGTGACGAGAAGTAGGTGAAGCCGCCTGAAATAAGAACGCAATAGGCTCCGTGGGCGCGCATAGTGCGGACGAGGGTCGCCGCCCCCGGCGACATCTGGGTTTTCGCGTAGGTTTCGGCCAGGGCTGATTCTGTCAGCCCGCACAACATGCTCACCCGTTCCTTTACGGCTGTTTCGAAATCTAATTCGCCGTTCATGGCGCGCGCAGTTATCGCCGCAACCTGATGCTTTAGACCTACCCGCGCCGCTAGATCGTCCAGGGTTTCCGAGGTTACGATGGTGGCGTCCATGTCTGCCAGCAAGAGGCGCTTGCGTCGGCCTTGTGACGGTCCAGCGAACAGATCAACGGGCACGTCCGACAACGCGCCGCGAAGGTCCGGCTCGACCGCGCGCGGCTCGGCGCCGTCAAAGGCTATATCCAGCGCTTCGCCGTTTGCAAGCCAGACCCGGTCGCCGATGGTGGCACCGGCAACGTTGAGTACGGCGATAGCCTCGGCGACAATGGCCTCAGTGAGATTATCCTTGTGGGCCACCAGAGTAAGTACACTATTCATTGTGCATCCCATAACGGAATGCTCAGACTGATGCAAAATGTGAATGAGGGGAACGCCACCATCGCTGACCAACCACCCGTTCTGGTGATTGCGGGGCCGACGGCAAGTGGCAAGTCGCATCTTGCTATGGCCGTGGCGGAATTCTTTGGCGGTGAGATCGTCAACGCGGACAGCATGCAGGTCTATCGGGAGTTGGCGATCTTGACTGCTCGGCCGTCGCCCGACGACGAGACCCGCGTCCCCCATCACCTTTACGGCATCCAATCGGTTTCAGAGGTCAGTTCCGCCGGCGCCTGGCTGAAGACGGCGGTGCAGGTGATCGATGATATTCGCCGGCGCGGCCGCTGGCCCATTGTTTGCGGTGGCACCGGGCTCTATTTGAAGGTTTTACGCGAAGGGATCGCACCGATTCCCGATATCCCCGCCGACGTGTTTGACGTGGCCCGGCGCCTCTATGAAGAAGAGGGCGCCGCGGCATTCCATAAGCGCTTGGTTGCTGTGGACACCGCGGCGGCCGATCGGTTGCCCCCTGCGGACCGGCAACGGCTTATACGAGCTTATGCGGTAAAACAGGCAACCGGTCGGACGTTAGACGAATGGCAGTCCATACAATCTGCCGAACCGCCGCTCGAAGGCCCGTTTTTTACGGTCGTGTTGACGCCGCCTCGCGACGCCTTGTACGATCGCATCAATCAACGCTTTGACGCTATGATAGATGCCGGCGCCCTTAAAGAGGTGATGGCGTTAGACCCCAAGCTTGATATCTCGCTGCCGGCGCTTAAGGCCTTGGGCGTTTCGGAGTTCCGACGGCATATGGACGGTCAATGCGAGTTGACCGATGCCGTTGCCATTGCCCAACAGGTCACGCGCAACTTTGCAAAACGACAGGGTACCTGGTTTCGGAACCAACTGACGGCGGATCTGGAAATCGAAGGGTTCGGCGATCAGGCCGATGGAGATGTGTGCAGGGAAATTTCTGTCACCTTCTCCGACAGGATATTAATGCCTAAGCTAAACCGCAAGGATTAGTGCTATGGAATTGTTTCTCGCCGATGCGTTCATGCTTTGAACCGCTGCATTGGCATTGGCTACTGATGTTTCGTCAAACAAGGACCTAACGGGGTTATTTGGATCGTTAGTCTTTGGCGCCGAATACACGAATTTGAGAAAATTGGCGGAGCCCGTGTACATTAACGTCTCTACTACGGGGGGGGGGCGAATATGGTTGCCGCTTGGAACAAGACACTGCCGAAATGCGGATGAGATCAGGGGTCTGATTGTGATTTTTTTAAAACATCGCAAATAGACTATTTATAGTAATTAATGGAAAGTTTTTAATAAAATATCTTTCATAAAATTCTTTTTTCTGTGTTGACCGACGGGTTCTGAGCGATTAATTTGCGGCTCTTTCCGGGGCTGGGCGGGTCGGGAGGCTCACACATCGGCGGCTTGTTTCCATCCGAACCTTGGGATCGGAGAGGGAGTGGTCCGCCGGTGATTAGTTTGAGGGCGCCCGGCAAACATGATTAAAGACGTCAGTGATGAAAAAGGAGCACGGGAGATGGTCAGCAAGGAATTGACCGGTTCGGAGATTGTCCTCAAGGCACTCGAGGAACAAGGCGTAACCGAGATTTTTGGTTATCCGGGCGGCGCCGTACTTCCGATTTATGACGCCATCTTCAACCAGAACCAAATTCGCCACA
>CAJWVP010000331.1 GCA_913048145.1 uncultured Rhodospirillaceae bacterium | reverse complement strand
CGATCAAGTTTTAATTGCGAGTCGCTCGTATGTTGATGCCAAAGCGATCGCAACCTTGGCGTACCTCCACAATGGTAAACTTGATTATCCTCGGCGTGTATTGCGATATATGCAAGATACTGAGTTGCACGGGCTGATCTTTTCTGAGCGTCGTCCAATCACTCAGCCGTTGGTTTGAGATTAATAGTAATTAGTAATTTAACTCTCGATTTCAACGATTATCGGCCATGTGTCATTTTTCTGGGATATCAAGGACATAGTGCTTCTAATGCAGCTAGAGTCAGTGCTCTTTCCGTCCTTCTAAAAAACTTCTTAGCATTTGTTGGTCAACAATATTCGACGCCGTCTTGCCACAATATATAACCTAGATGAGATAGATCTGAAAATTCTCGCAGAGCTCCAGGCGAACGCCCGTATGCGCAATGTGGAGCTGGCCGAGAAAGTCGGGCTTTCGGCGTCGCCTTGTCTACGCCGCGTTCGTAGGCTGGAAGAATTGGGGATCATCAAGGGTTATGCGACGCTCGTGGACCAGCACGCGGTCAACCTGCCAGTTAGTGTCTTCATCCAGGTCACATTAGAGAAACAAATCGAACCAGCCCTGGAGCTGTTCGAGCGCCAGATCCAGAAATGGCCGGAAGTCATGGAATGCTATCTGATGACCGGCGACGCTGATTACCATCTCCGGGTCGTGACCGCGGACCTTGCGCAATACGAGCGGTTTCTCATGGACAAACTCACCCGGCTAGACGGCGTCGCGTCCATCAAGTCCGCGTTTTCCCTGAAGCAGGTTGCCTACCGGACCGCGCTACCAGTAGTCGACGCGGCGGCAAATGACCATCTCTAACAAATTGGTGAACAGACTTGTATGTTAACACTACATCACCTTTGGTGAGCGGGTGCCGTGTTTAAAGTAGGATCAGATCATGAAACACAGATTTTTCCGCCTTTTAGCCGCTGTGATCCTTGCGGTTGGCCTCTCCGGGTTCACGGCCCTTGAATCCCTATTTGCCCCCAGCGCCGATCTTTGGCCGAAGTGGGAGGCTCATGACCCCTCATCGACGCAGACCGTCGACCACGCGGCCTGGGGTAAGTTTCTCAAAACCTATGTCAAACCGGGTGGTGATGGCGTTAACCGCATCGCCTACGGCACCGTCAACGAGGCCGACAAGAAGAGCTTGCATGACTATCTCGCGTCGCTGCGCCAGGTTAACGTTGCCAGCCTCAGCCGAAACGAGCAATTAGCCTACTGGATAAACCTCTACAACGCGCTGACCGTTCGCGTGGTCGTCCACTTCTATCCAGTAGACAGTATCCAGGACATCAATCTGACCGGCGGCCTGTTCGGCGGAGCCGGCCCGTGGGGCAAGGATCTGATCCGCATCAATGGCGAAATGATCAGCCTGAACGACATCGAACATCGCATCCTGCGGCCAATCTGGCGCGATCCGCGCCTCCATTATGCGGTCAATTGCGCCTCCGTCGGCTGTCCCAACCTGGCTGTGACGCCCTATACGGCGGCGACGGTCAACGCCATGCTGAACAAGGCCGCCAGCGATTATGTAAACAGTCCGCGCGGTGTCCGGCACACTTCGAACGGCCTTATCCTATCGAAAATATACGCCTGGTTTTCCGAAGATTTCGGCGGTAGCGAAACCATGGTCCTGGATCACATTGCCCGCCACGCCAGCTCAGATACGGAAGTGAAGATCATGAGAAGTACGAACATTGCCGCCTACGAATACGATTGGTCGTTAAATGACGCCATGAAGTAGCGCCGGCGCCGCAACGCCATCTTTTGATCCGTTAGGAGAAGTTCGTGAATACGTCGGCCGAGCGAAATTTGGTGGTGCTGCCCTTGGCCAAAGTGGACCACGGCAACATAAACCGTATATGCGGGGCATTGGCCGAGGGATTCCGCCAGTGCGGTCTGGAGCCAGCGATCATCGATTACCGCGAACCCGGCGAGGCGCCCATCCGACGCCTGGAACGCCTTGTATCGTCGGGCCGCGTACTTGCGATCATGGCTTTAAATGCCGTTGGATTTCCGCTGACGGCGCACGATCTCATCAACCGCCAGGGGGTCCAGCTGTTCGTCTATGGCATGGATCATCCCTGTCATCTCTACCCGTTGATGGAGGCTGCCCCAGCAGGCACAATGCTGAGTTTCCCCTCCGCCAGCAATGTGGGCTGTTGTACCGGGTGGGGTCTCGATCTGTTCGATTTTGTGCATGTCGCCCATGGCGCGGAACCCCACCCGCCGACGGCCTGGGCCGACCGTGGGATTCCCTTTTTGCTGGCAGGCAACCTAAGACAGAGCGCGGCGCAATTGCGTGCGGTGTGGGCCACGCGTGGTCTGGAAATCCCCGTATTAGAGGCCATGGCCGACATGCTTTACGATCGCGGCGCGCCGACGCTCGAAGGTCTGTGCCAACGCGCGCTCGCGGCGACCAAAAATTCGGACGGCCCACTATCGGAGCCGCGCGCGATCGCCAAGATGCTGCGGTACTTCGATCCCTATGCCCGCGCCCTGATGCGCGAAGGTATGCTGCAGGGACTTGCTGGGTTGCCGCTGACCGTCGTCGGGGATTGGAGCGGGTTGGGAGCGGACGTCCCAGATACAGTCCGCTTCACCGGCCCCCTGGATTCCAACGCCGTTCAGGACCTGGCCGAACACGCCCAATGTATCGTAGATACCATGCCCGCCTATTTCAGCTCCCACGAACGACTATTTGAGGGCTTGGCGGGCGGCAGCCTGGTGGCGATGATCGGCCAGACCGATTTCGACGACATTAATACCAGCGGCGCCATTGTTCAGGCGAATCGGCTGGACCACCTTGCCGATCAAATGGCCCGTCTTTTGGATGATGGCGAAGACTTGGCCCAGCGTGCTGACGCTGGACGCGCAGCCGTCTTACACGGTCACACCTGGACATCCCGCGCCCGTTGCATCAAAGATGCCCTGTGCGGCGTAATGGCGCCACCCCGTTCGTGAGGCCCTTTTTTTCATGCCCATTAGCATAGCCCTTGGCAAACCCCTGATCGGCGCCGTTCTGGCCAGACTGTCGGCGCGCGGCCAGGCCAGGCGCGTCGTTGATGTGGGCCCCGGTGCGGGTATCTACGCAGACCTATTTCGAGGCTTGACCCCCGACGCCACATGGTGCGCCGTTGAGGTCTGGGGGCCTTACGTGGAGAAGTACGGTCTCCGGGACAAGTACGACCAGGTTATCGTCGCCGATGTCCGATACCTTGATTTCATCAAGTTAGGCCCGTCAGACGTGGTGCTGTTCGGCGACATGCTCGAACACATGTCCGCCAACGAAG
>CAJWVP010000330.1 GCA_913048145.1 uncultured Rhodospirillaceae bacterium | reverse complement strand
CACCTTATCGAACCGATTGCCAGCGTGAATTTCACCGCGATGCGCCTCAATGATCTGTTTAGAGATGCTGAGACCAAGGCCCGAATGGGTGCCAAATTTTTCCGAGTCGGCGCGTTCCGTATAAAATCGTTGAAAGATCTTCTCCTCGTTTCCGGGTGGGATGCCGGGACCTTCGTCGTCGACGTCGATGCGGATTTCAAGGGGCTCAGCGGAAATCGTGATGGAGATAACGCCGTCGCTCGGGCTGAAGGTTGCGGCGTTGGTGATCAAGTTTCGGAAGACTTGGGCAAGTCGGCTTTCGATGCCCGAGATCATCAACGGATCAGCGCCGTCCGTTCGGGCCAACACAACGCGTGGGCCCGTTAAATCGCTTGTAGCGTTTTGTATGTCAGCCAAGGTTGCCAACATGCCGGCGATATCCGTCGGTTCGCTCTCGGCTCGCGACAATTCGGCATCAATTCGCGAGGCCTCGGAAATATCGCTGATCAGCCGGTCCAGGCGGCCCACATCTTCCTGAATGATGCCCATCAGTTTCTGCTGTTGCGCGGGATCCTTCAAACGGGCCGTGGTCTCGACTGCGCTACGCAGTGACGTTAGCGGGTTCTTTATCTCATGCGCGACGTCGGCAGCGAAGCGGTCGATGGCGTCCATGCGTTTCCACAAGGCGTCGGTCATGTCATTGAGGGTTGCCGCCAGCTCACCGATCTCGTCATCGCGATCGGCCATGTCCGGTATCCTATGACGTCGTGAATGGTCGTGGCGCACCCGTTCGGCGGCCAGGGCCAGCCGCCGCAATGGGCGTGCGATAGTGCCGGCGAGATAAACGGACAACAGAACGGTCAGAGCCAGCGCCACGGCGAACACCTTAAGAATGTCGCGCCGGGTCTCATAAAGGGCATCGTCGATATCCTTGGAATCTTTAGTGACCAGCAAACCGCCAAGCACCTGCTTGTAACGCTGCACGGGAACGGCGACGGCGAGCATCAGATGATCCCTGTCCAATGCACGGACGGCCTTAACGTAATCGCCAGATAATGCCGCCACCACTTCGGAGTAGTCACGCGCGTGCTGGCGCGAATTTTCTGTATATTTTGGATAGCGTTTTGCGCCGAAAATATGGTTGGCCACACGCTCAAACAGATCGAACGCGCGGCTGAGTGGGCTCTCCGGATCTTCGGGTGGTGGCAGAACTTCGATGGATACAGTGCTGGCTGATCCCACCAGACGCCGTGAATCCGCAACTAAACGCCCATTCACGCCGAAGAGACGCGCCCGGACGCCAGTGGTCTTTACTAAGCGGCGGACCATCTGATTGGGGATCTCGGAAACTCGATACTGTCCAGATGGTGAGCGCGCAACCGCGCCTTCGCTCAGGGCCACTGCAAACATTTCAGCTTGCGTCACCAGACCGGCTAATTCTGCCTCAATGAGGTTTTCCTTGTACTCGTCAAGATACAGTATGCCGGCACCCAGAAATCCGAGGGCAAGGATATTGATGGCAAGAATTCGCCTTGTTATCGGAGAAAGCAGACGTTGACGACGCCTGGACAAGGGCGATTCGGCAGTCGTCCGTTTCTTTTGCTTCGCTGTCAACCCATACTCCCAGCCCGGCTAGCCCACGTTGTATCGGTACCCGACGCCGTAAAGAGTTTCGATCTCCGAGAAATCTTCGTCAACGTCTCTGAACTTGCGGCGAAGGCGTTTGATGTGGCTGTCGATGGTGCGGTCGTCAACATAGATATTCTCGCCATAGGCGGCGTCGATTAGTTGATCTCGATTCTTCACGTGGCCAGGGCGTTGCGCCAGGGATTCGACGATGAGAAATTCGGTCACCGTCAGATTGACCTCATCACCTTTCCAGGTGCACAGGTGGCGGGCCGGGTCCAAAACCAGTTCACCTCGGCGCATCACTTCATCATCGGAATTATCACGGCCAGCCGTTTCGTGCCGGCGCAAGACAGCGCGGATACGTTCCATCAAAAGCCGCTGGGAGAAGGGCTTCTTGATGTAGTCGTCGGCGCCGAGGCGGAGGCCCATAATCTCATCAACCTCGTCATCCTTGGAGGTCAGAAAGATTACCGGCAGGGGGTCGCGCCGTCGCAATTCGGTGAGGAGTTCCATGCCGTCCATGCGCGGCATTTTGATATCGAGGATAGCCAAATCTGCCGGGCGTCGGCTCAATCCTTCCAGGGCTTCGGCGCCATCGGTAAAGGTCTCCACTGCGTATCCTTCGTCAGAAAGGGCCGCCGACAGGGAAGCCAGAATGTTCTGATCGTCATCGACCAGGGCAATGGTGGTGGACATGTTTACGTTTCCTCGTCCGTTTGAATGACATTATCTCACGACATTCGGTCATCTACAGGGTTTTTATGGCAGAAATATTGCGCCATTGCGGCATCCGTATGGAATTCGCTTGGGCTTTGGCACTTATGGGCGCGGGATCCGCCAACTTCTGAAATCCATATCGAATGGGGTGAAAGGTCCTATAAGTCCGCTTGTCCTAGGTGTCTTGACCGTTTATTGCGTTATTTGCTTCGAGGAGGAGATTTGGAACCATGGTGTTACCGCGGCAGGAACTCGGGCGCGAAATTCGCTGTTTGATGAGGAGTTTACGCTCGGCTTCCTTGTCAACGGGATTGGCGACAGTGGACGGTTGGCCATACGGGTCCATGGTTACGGTCGCCATCGATCAGGGTGCCCATCCGCTGTTGTTGATGTCGGGTCTTTCCGATCATACGCGAAACCTTGCCGAAGACAGCCGCGCTTCTTTGTTGTTCGTCCAGCCAACAAGGCTCCGCAACCCTCAGCGTGGCGCCCGTGTCACGGTCATGGGAAAAATCCGCAAAACCAATAAACCTGAACACGCCGCGCGCTTCCTGACAATTCACCCAGAAGCTGAGATGTACGCGGGTTTTGGCGATTTCAATTTCTATCGCATGAGCGTTGAGCGTGCGCATTGGGTGGGTGGGTTTGCTCGGGCCCAATGGCTGGGCGGCAAATATGTCACGCCCGGGGGGGCGGCGGTCCGGGCGATATCCGAATCCAAGGCTGGAATCATGGAGCATATGAATTCGGACCACGATAATGCCGTTGATCTCTATGCACAAAAGTTGCTTGGCCGGCGTGGTGATGGTTGGCGAATGGTTGGGATCGACGGTGATGGCGCAGACCTGGAACGCGACGGGCGGTTTGCGCGACTGCGGTTCCCGAGTGCCATATCCAATGTTGCGGAGGCCCGCGATATTTTAGTCAGTTTGGCGGCCGAGGCCCGCAGCAAATAACGTGGGGTGAATTTGCTGGGTTGACTCTCCATATCCAGTGTTGAGAG
>CAJWVP010000329.1 GCA_913048145.1 uncultured Rhodospirillaceae bacterium | reverse complement strand
CCGTTCACCATCCTGCCATCATGGGACATGAGAATGATTGTTTTTCCCTGTTTCACCAGGGTCGCGAGGATCTGATGCACGGCGGCGCATCCGTCGGCATCTAAGCTTTCCGTAGGCTCATCGATAATCGCCAGTTGACCATTCGTCGTCAGTGCACGTGCCAGCGACAGCCGGCGACGTATCCCCTCCGACAGGCGCCAACCATTCTCCGACACCTGCGTCTCGGCCCCCTGCGGGCTCTCGTCCAGGAACTTTCGCAACTCACAAGTATCGATGATCGAATTGAGCATGGTGCCATCAACATCCGGATTATTAATCCTCAGGTTTTCCTCGATGGAGGCGTTAAACAGTGCCGGTTCCTGAGGTTGATAGATCACCTGACGCCGCCACCATTCCGGTGCGACCTGTTTCAAATCCAAGCCATCGACCAGAATCTGTCCGCGGATCGGATCGAGTAGCCCCATGAGCAACCGTCCGAAGGTTGTCTTGCCGGTGCCGTTCGAACCGGTGACAACAAGGATAGATCCGGGCTCAAGCTTCAAGGTGAGGCTTTCGAACATGGGCGATGTGGCGCCCGAGAAGGCAAAGGCCAGGTCACGAAACTCGATCGCGCCCGCGTATTCCCGTAACGCAGAACCACTGTCGGGCTCTAGGGGGACATCTTTTAACTTCTCGAACATCTCCAGCGACTGGCGTGCCTTGGCAAAAGCCGCGCCCAGCTGCGACAGCTTGGAAATGGGCTGCAAGGCGCGCGTCGACAAGATATTAGCCGCGATCATGGCGCCAACGTCCAGTTCGCCAATCACCACTAGGGTCGCGCCGACACTGATCACGGCGACGGTCAGCAGGCCCGTACTGCTTTGCGTAACGGTCTGAACGAACCCTTGGCGTCCATTGATATCGCGGCGCAACCGCTGGATCCCTTGGATATGATCCTGCCAGGCAGTCCGCAGGAATTCTCCGGCGTTGAAGCTGCGCACGGAGTCGCCCTCACGGGTGACCGTCCCCAAAAGCGACCCGCCCATACCCGACGCGTTCTGCATCTCGGCCGTCTTCTCCTGGAGCGCGAGGCCGCCGATCAATCCCACCAAAAACACCGCGACGATGAAGCCAAGGACTATGTAAGCGATGATGGGTTGCAGCAAGTAAAGAACGAATACATAGACCAATGAAAACGGCACATCGAGAACCGTGGTGATGTTGTTGGCGTTGTAGGCCGTCTCGATGGCTGCCGTGCCGCTGACCATTTCCTTGCGTGTTTCGGCAGGAATCTGATCGATGGCCGACACCTTGGCCCGGGTGAGTGCTGTAAATCCGGTAATCGCCGTCTGTTCGTCGGGGCCGACACTGATCCCTCGGGCCAAACTGGCGCGGGCCTGGCGGAAGGCGAACTCAAGGGCCATGGCCATCAGCGCGCCCGTCGTCAAGGTCACCAGCGTCGCGTCCACCCCCTGGGATACATATCGGTTCAGCACCTGCATGACATAAAGTGATGAACCTAGGGCAAGGACGTTGATGAACAGGGAACCAATGAGCAGTTCCATGGAAATGATGGGTCGCGCCAGCATGCGCCGGATCAATTCCTTCATGGCCTGCCCCTTAACATTGTCATGCTTATAACGCCGTTTCCTCGCCAACGCGGATGGCGCGCCGGACTTCGTCGGTCTTGAACCCAAGCGTCAGAATACTGCTCCTGCGTGGTACCATCCTGCGCCTGTATAACGAAGATTCCGCGGTCGCGGTCGGCGGAATACCCCACCTCCGACCGATCGTTTGGCCCTTCGTGATTCAAAGAGCACCTCGATCTCCAGCTTCGATGGTCTTCCTTTAGCCCCTCAAGAGCTGCCGGACGGAATTCTTCCTCCGTCGAGAAATGCTGGTAGAAAAAATTAAATCTCGTTACTAATTGATCACCCTAAGGAATCTTTATGCAACTGTCTAAATTTTTTGTCAGATCTCACACAATTCCCTGAGAGTTTTTAGACACTTCGTTCGCATCTTTGAACACAATATTTTGGCGCATAAATTTGTAATAAAACTCGGCTTGATTGATTGATCGTCTGTAATTTTAGAATTTGATGGCAAGCTCAAACAACACCAAAAGGCTATCGCGAGGCGATATCGTCGATAGCGCTGACCAGATCCGCATAGGCGCCGACAACGGCATCGGCCCGCGTCCTCGCGCTGGAACCCTCGTCCCGCGCGGCGATGAAAAGGATGGCTTTCATGCCCACGGCCTGGGCACCAGCAATATCCTTGGCATCCCGGTCCCCGATGTGGAGCATTTCGGATAATTCGACGCCGAGCTGAGTTGCGGCGCTCCGGAAACAATCCGGATGCGGCTTTGATCTACCGGCATAATCGGAAAACACGAACCCGCTAAAATACTGTGCGACCCCATGGTGCGCTAGCAGATCCCGCAAGCCGCGCCCCGGCGTATAAATCGTATCGGAAATGATACACAGATTATATCGGCCCGCGAGCTCGGCAATGGCGTCACTGGCACCGTCAATCAGATCGGGCGGGACGCAAAGCTCCATGTCCTCGAACTGCGCGATCAGATCATCGCGAACATCGCGCGGTAAATCGCGATTGAGCCCATCAAGCAGAATATCTATCCGGTCCGCCACTTCCCAAGTGACACTCATACTGTGCCAGGCCTTGCGAAACGCCGCCTCGTGGACGTCGAATGCGGCGTCACTCAATGCCTTATCGATTGGCGCCTGATCATTCAGCGCCGACCAGAGGAGATGCCGTCGCTCATCGCTTTTCGAACGCATCCCCTGCGCGGCCCGTTTCGGTTCATCAGAACCGTCGACAAAGATCGTTTCCCAAATATCGAAGGTGATTGCTTTCAGCAGCATCGGTGAGATTCCTAAATTTGCTCGTCACAGCCGGGGAATGGATGGAAGTGTATGGGATCAAAAATCTCCGAATATAGCCGTAAATTAGATGGCGAACCGAAACCCTGTTCCTCCAGTATCTCAAGCACCAACCAAAACAGACACGATTTATTTGGGGCTAGCTTCCGCCAGTACAAAACAGACCAGCGTACTTGGCGCGTTTCCGAAGGGCCTTAACAAACTCGTGGGCGAGCCGTCGCATGCTGGCATCATAATCTGCATCCCCCGCATCATCCAAATTATCCGTAGAAATCTGAGGAATTCGACTTTCAGAATCAATGCCCAATTTGGGTGCTGGAAGCACCCAGGTATTGGATATTTAGTAAATTATAGATGTTTTGGGAAAATTTGGCGCGCCCGGGAAGACTCGAACTCCCAACCTCCTGATCCGTAGTCAGACGCTCTATCCAATTGAGCTACGGGCGC
>CAJWVP010000328.1 GCA_913048145.1 uncultured Rhodospirillaceae bacterium | reverse complement strand
ATCGGCGCTATCCAGCGCCGGGGCATGGTGGCAGATGATGATCTGGCCCGGGCGCGCTTTGTGCTTCAGGAGGCGACCAATCTGTGAGCACGGTGGGCCAGATTGCAGGCCTCACGGAAACCTATCTGCTTGGTCAGCGGGTCACCTGCCTGCAGCCCGAGAACGGTTTTCGTGTCGCCATTGATGCGGTCTTGCTGGCGGCCGCCGTGCCAGCGCGGCCCGGCCAACGAACCATGGATGTAGGCTGCGGCAGTGGCGCCGCGGCGCTCTGTCTGGCGGCACGCATCGATGGCGTCCATGTCACCGGCCTAGAACGCCAATCCGACCTTGCCGAGCTAGCGCGGCGGAATGCGGTCTTGAGCGGCTTGGCGGCGCGCGTTGATGTGGTTTCCGGCGACCTGCTCGATCCCCCAGACGGCATTGGCGAGGCAGCGTTCGATCATGTGTTCGCCAATCCACCTTACATGAAGTCGGGCACGGGTAAGATGCCGGCCAACCGGGCGAAGGCGTTAGCCACCATTGAGGGTGACGCCGGTCTTGGTAATTGGCTAGAATTCTGCCTGGCGCGGACAACACCGTCTGGGACGGTGACCATCGTGCACCGCCATGATCGCCTCGGCGAAATCGTCGATTACTTGGGCGATGGCCAAGGACGTGTCGCCGTTATGCCGCTGATCCCGAAGCAAGGGGCGGCGCCAAAACGCATCCTTGTGCAAGTGACAAAAGGCCAGGACGGGCCCATATCTGAAATCAATGGTCTGATCCTACACGAGGACGGCCGCAATTATACCAATGTGACGGAGGCGATCCTGCGCCACGCCCAGCCGCTGCATATGTAGGAGCCAGGATGTGTTGACGGATAAATTGCCCTCTCTTGGCCGCCGGAGCTCCTGTGTAGCCGTGTTGTGCCTCAACGGCGTAATTGGGCGGGTTGGCGGCGGCAGACGAGGCCTGAACCTTCAGGGGCTGGAACGCCGCCTTGACGCCGCCTTCAAGGGCCGCCAACTGGTGGCCGTCGCGGTCAGCATCAATTCACCCGGCGGATCGCCCGTCCAATCTGAGCTCATCGCGAAGCGGATACGCGACTTAGCCGCCGAGAGGGACGTGCCGGTCTACACCTTCATAGAAGACGTGGGCGCATCGGGGGGCTATTGGTTGGCCTGCGCCGGCGACGAAATTTATGCCGGGAATAGCTCCATCGTTGGGTCCATCGGCGTGGTCTCAGGGGGCTTCGGGTTCATGGAGATGATCAAGAAGCTTGGCATCGAACGCCGCCTCTACACGTCCGGCGACAAGAAAGCCATGAACGATCCCTTCGGCCCCGAAAAATCCGCCGAAGTTAAACACCTCAAATCATTGCAGGGGGATATCCACAAGGATTTCATCGGACTGGTCAAGGCGCGCCGCGGTGAGAAGCTGAACGGCACCGACCGCACCCTGTTTAGCGGCGCATACTGGACAGGCGCACGCGCCTTGGAGTTGGGACTGATCGACGGCATTGGCGATCTGCGGAGTGTCATGCGTGCAAAACTGGGCGACAATGTGAAATTTAAGGTCTTCGACGAACGCCGATCGTGGCTGCAGCGGCGGTTTTCCATGGGTGCCCTGGCCGGCAGCGGGAATGGCGTCTGCGTCGGTTTCGCCGATGATCTGGTCGCCGCTATGGAGGAACGATTGTTGTGGAACCGATTCGGGCTGTAGCCGCACCGCACGCCATCGCTTGACCCCAGTTCCCCGGGCGCACTAAAAGATCAGCCATGTTCGGTTTTTCCATCATGAAAATCCTTTTCACTATCGCGGTCGTTGTGGTGGTGTGGCAGGGATTCAAATGGCTTAAGCGTCGCGAAGCTGTGGCAGAAGTACGTGCTAAGAAATCATTAAACCGCGAATCGCCGTCAGCGCGCGACGACGTCGAAGAGATGGTCCCCTGTCCAGACTGCGGCGCCTACATCGCCAAGGGCTCCGATCACCGCTGCACCTAGTTATACCGCCAATTATCAATTGATTCTCCGACGGTCGGTGCTAGGTTCGCTGGCGGTTTGAACCACCCTTTTTCTTTGTGCTTACGGGGCGACGCACCGTCATGTCATCGGGCTCTTCCAAGCCAGCCAATAAAACCACCTGTTTCCAGGGGCTGATCCATCGCCTCCAGGGGTTCTGGGCCGACCAGGGCTGCGTGATCCTGCAGCCCTACGACATGGAAGTGGGCGCGGGCACCTTCCATCCGGCGACTACACTGCGCTCACTTGGGAAATCAGACGATGTGTGGAATTGCGCCTACGTGCAGCCGTCCCGGCGTCCCACCGATGGTCGCTATGGCGAGAACCCTAACCGCCTGCAGCACTATTACCAATACCAGGTCCTCATGAAGCCGAGCCCGGCAAACATCCAGGACCTCTTCCTGGATAGCCTCGGTATACTGGGTATTGACGGGGCGCAGCATGACATCCGCTTCGTCGAGGACGACTGGGAGAGCCCGACGCTGGGCGCCTGGGGTCTGGGCTGGGAAGTCTGGTGCGATGGCATGGAGGTCACTCAATTTACCTATTTCCAGCAAGTTGGCGGTTACGACTGCAACCCGGTACCCGTGGAATTGACCTACGGGCTCGAGCGCCTGGCCATGTACGTCCAAGGCGTGGAAAACGTCTACGACCTTGATTGGGACGGAGTACCCAAGGACCAGGGCGGCAAGACCTACCGCGATGTGTTTCATCAGGCCGAGGTGGAGTACTCCACCCACAATTTCGAATACGCCGACACGGAGATGCTGACCCGCCATTTCGCCGATGCGGAGGCTGAGTGTCACGCCCTGTTGACCAAAGACCTGGCGTTGCCGGCTTATGACCAATGTCTGAAGGCGTCTCATATGTTCAACCTGCTGGATGCTCGGGGCGTGATATCTGTCACCGAACGAGCCGCCTACATCGGCCGCGTCCGCGCGCTCGCCAAAGGCGCGGCCACGGCCTGGTTGAAGAGCCAAGGGGTAGAGGTGTGAGGGTTTGGCTTGTTCGGTTTTCACCTCATCTTATCCATTCCCTCATGGGAGCAGGAGCCCGCACCCTTTCCCAAGGGAGTGCGGGGGGGCCGCGAGCTTCGCTTGTCGGAGGGGGGAGGAGATAAGTCATGCCTGAACTCCTTCTCGAAATCCTGTCGGAAGAAATCCCCGCCCGCATGCAGGCTAAGGCGGCTGACGATCTGAAACGTTTGGTCACGGATGCGCTAAAAGAGGCGGGGCTGGCTTTCTCGCACGCTGATGCATTCGCCACGCCGCGCCGCCTGGCTCTGGTGGTCGACGGCCTGCCGGCGCAAACCCCCGTTATGAAGAGAGAACGCAAGGGACCGAAAACG
>CAJWVP010000327.1 GCA_913048145.1 uncultured Rhodospirillaceae bacterium | reverse complement strand
CCAGTAACAAAAAGGGCAATGACGGCTATGGCGTTCGAGAACGCCAGGACATGGAACGATTGATAGGCAACACCCAACAACAGTAAGATATAGCGTCGCAGCATGGACAATGAAATGCGGTTTCCGCCTCACCAGCCGGGTTCCCGTCTCACCCCGCTTCCGAGCCATTCGGACGGGCCGGATGACGATCATCCAAACGAGGAATGCGGCCTATTTGGCATCTATGACAGCTCCGACGCCGCGGCCCACACGGCACTCGGTTTGCACGCACTTCAGCACCGCGGTCAGGAATCGGCGGGCATTGTCGCTTACGATGGAGAGCAGTTCCATTCCCACCGCGCCCTTGGCTTGGTCGGCGATCACTTCAACGTCCAATCGGTCATGGACCGCCTAGAGGGCAACGTCGCCATCGGCCATGTCCGCTATTCCACCAGTGGCGACACGGCGCTTCGTAACGTGCAACCGTTGTTCGCGGAGTTCAAATTTGGCGGCTTGGCCGTCTGCCACAACGGAAACCTTACCAACGCCTATTCCATCCGCAAGGACCTAGTGCAACGCGGCTGCCTGTTCCAGTCCACCAGCGACACGGAAACCATCATCCATCTCATCGCCAAAAGCGAATACGGCCGAGTGGTGGACCGACTCACCGATGCGCTCAGCCATATTGAGGGCGCCTACTCCCTGGTGGCCGTGACTCAGAAGAAGTTGATCGGTGTACGCGACCCCTACGGGGTTCGACCGCTGGTGCTAGGCCGCCTTGGCGACGCGACGATCTTGACGTCCGAGACATGCGCGCTGGATATCATCGGGGCGGAGTTCATTCGCGATGTAGAACCAGGTGAGATCGTCGTCATCGACGAAAAAGGCCTGCATAGTGTCAAGCCCTTCAACAAGCGCCCGCAGAAATTCTGTATTTTTGAATACATCTACTTCGCCCGGCCCGACAGCATATTGGAAAGCCGTAACGTCTATAACGTCCGAAAGGAGATCGGCGCACAATTGGCTAGGGAAAGTCACCTCGAAGCCGATATCGTCGTCCCGGTTCCCGATTCCGGTGTGCCGGCGGCCATTGGTTACGCAGAACAGGCCAATGTGCCCTTCGATCTCGGCATCATTCGCAATCACTATGTCGGACGAACCTTCATTGAGCCAACCGATCAAATTCGCCACCTCGGCGTGCGGCTCAAGCACAACGCTAACGCCGCACACCTTAAGGGAAAACGCGTCGTCTTAGTGGACGATTCCATCGTTCGCGGCACCACCTCGGTCAAAATCGTGGAAATGGTCCGCAATGCCGGCGCGTCAGAAATCCACATGCGGATTTCCAGCCCACCGATTACGGAGTCTTGTTTTTATGGTATCGACACACCGGAGCGAGAGCAACTGCTGGCGGCGAAGTACAGCGTATCCGGCATGGCTGACTACATCGGAGTCGATAGTTTGGCCTTCATCAGCGATGACGGTCTTTATCACGCGGTTTGCGGCGCCGAGCGTGACGCCAGGGAACCCCAATACTGCGACGCCTGTTTCACCAATAGCTATCCGATCCGTTTGACCGACCGCGATACGGAGCAACACCCGAACCTCCTCGCGCTCCTTGACGAACAGATCTGACCATGGATAAGGCCGGAGGCCGACTGCAAGGGCGTATCGCATTAATCACCGGTGCATCCCGAGGCATCGGCGCTGCCGTCGCCCGACGTTACGCCCAAGAGGGCGCGCACATAATTGCCGTCGCTAGAACCGTTGGTGCTCTCGAAGAGTTGGACGACGATATCCAACACTTGACCGGACAGTCGGCAACCTTGGTACCCATGGACATTACGGATGCGGAGAAGGTCGACCACATGAGCGCGTTGATTAATCAACGGTTTGGTCGGCTGGATATTCTTGTCGGCAATGCCGGAATCCTGGGTATCCTGTCCCCACTCGGACATATAGATCCAAAGATTTGGGATCAGGTGATAGCGGTCAATCTCAGCGCCAATTGGCGGCTGCTGCGCGCCATGGACCCGCTATTGCACTCCTCGCACGCCGGCCGTGCCATTTTCGTCACCTCCACTGTTGGGGCGGAGGCCCGCGCCTATTGGGGGGCCTACGCCGTCTCCAAGGCGGCTTTGGAAATGATGACGCGCACCTACGCCAAAGAGATAGCAACGACGCCAATTCGGGTCAATCTGGTTAACCCTGGTGGTACCAGGACGCAAATGCGCTCCCAGGCCATGCCCGGCGAGGATCCCAATTCTCTGCCCACCCCCGAAGACCGAGCCGGCGTCTTCGTCGATCTGGCTTTGCCCAGTTGCACCGCTAACGGACAGCTGTTCACCGCCTAGAAATAATTACAGCTTCCTGCCTCCGACCCGCCTTCGTTGCCACAGCGGGTATATTTCGTTCACAATGATACCGTTTTTTGCGTTTTTTGATTCTTTTTTTCGCCTGAAGGAGCATGGAATGAAACTTACTCGTGATGTCCGATTGTTCCGTCGAACCCAGGACCTCGAAATCCAAATCGATCAGTTTCTCGACGCCCTATCAGAGTCTGCGATCGTCTTCAAACTCGCGGTCGACGTCTACTTGTCGAAGGGCTACATAGAGGAATTTGCCCAGAAACATGAACACGTGGACCAACTGGAGAGCGAGGCAGACCGCCTTCGGCGCGCGATCGAGATTCAGCTCTACACCCAAACCTTGATCCCTGAGTCCCGCGGCGACGTTTTGGGGCTCCTGGAGAATCTGGATAATATCATTAATCTGATCGAAGGCGTTTTATGGTCCTTTGATATCGAAAAGCCAGACATCCCGGAAAACTGCAAGGACGGTTTCCGAGAACTCGTCGCTATGACGTGCGAAGCGGTGGAGGCCGTAGTACTGGCGTCCCGGGCATTTTTTCGTAACATCGAGGCCGTCGGCGATCACGGCCACAAGGTACTCTTCTTCGAGACCGAGGCCGACAAAGCCAGCACGCACCTGAAACGGACAATCTTTGAAGCGGAACTGGGCATCGGCCACAAGATGCATCTGCGCGGTTTCGTCGAAAACATCGATGATGTCGCAGACTGGGCAGAGGACGTTGCCGATCGACTGGCGATCTACGTCATCAAGCGGACGGTCTGAGCCAGACCAAACCATGGACATTTCGGTTCTCATCTTCCTCACCAGCGGTTTGTTCCTGGGCTGGGCGCTGGGCGCCAACGACGCCGCGAACGTCTTCGGCACGGCCGTCGGGTCACGGATGGTTCGGTTTTCGACGGCCGCCGTCATCTGCAGTATTTTTGTGATCCTGGGTGCCGTCATCAGCGGCGCGGGTACCACCGAGACCATTGGCAAGCTTGGCGCCATCAATACGCTCCCCGC
>CAJWVP010000326.1 GCA_913048145.1 uncultured Rhodospirillaceae bacterium | reverse complement strand
AGCGGCTGGAGCGTTGATCCGGCGACCTCCAAGGCCGTATTTCGCGCCAAGCAACACGACCGGGGGCAGAAGGAATTTCTCGGCCAGCGCGGCGCCTTCGGCGCCCCACAGGTGGTTGACGTGATCCTGGATCACGACCGCCCCGCCAGGTACATGGCGGAAATATTTTATGACGCCTTCATTGGAGGAAGGCGGCATGCGCCCACCGTGAATGCCGCCGCCAAGGCCTTCCGGCAAACCGATTACAGCATCCACACCTTGCTCCGAACTCTGCTCGTCAGCCCAGCTTTCTGGGATCCGGAAACCTACGGCATGCAGATCAAGTCCCCTGTCGACATGGTCATCGGATTGGCCCGGTTCACCCACTGGCAGGGAACGACGAAGGTTTTGGTCAATCGCATGAACATGATGGGCCAACGGCTGTTCCGCCCGCCAAACGTCAAGGGTTGGCCGGGCGGGGCGACGTGGATCACGACTACCTCGTTGGCGTCGCGAAACGGTTTCGTCTACGCCATGACAAGGTCTTGGGCCGCGGCGGCGCGAAGCGGTATGGGCGGAATAAATGCCATGGCTGCGAACGCCATTGCCGCTGAGATGCGTGCGCTTATGGCGGAGCCCCACAGAACGCCGGCCGAGACGAAAGCTATCGTCCTCGCCGTACCGCCGGTACGTGATATTGCCTATGAGAAACTATCGCCGGCGGCGTATCTGACGGCCCTGTTCCGCGACCCGGCTTTCCAGATGAAATGAGGACCCGACGATGCAATTGACCCGACGTGGCATTCTGAAGACGGCAATGGCCGCACCGTTAGTGTTCGTGCCTCAGGTGGCGGTCGGTGCGACCTGGCGTCGGCATCTGGTTCTCGTGGAACTGAATGGCGGCAATGACGGCCTCAACACTGTGGTGCCGTATCGTGATCCGCTCTATCGGCAGATGCGGTCGAAACTGGCACTGCCCACCGATCAGGTGCTGAGCTTGGATGAGCGTCTTGGCCTGCACCCGGCCCTTGAACGCTTGATGCCGCTGTGGATTGATAGACAGATGGCGATTGCCTTGGGGGTGGGCTATCCCCAACCCAACCTGTCGCATTTCCGCTCAATTGATATCTGGGAGACGGCGACCATGACGGAAACCTCCGGCGAGGATGGATGGCTGGTCCGTTTGTTCAAGGAGAGCCGCCCCCCGGCCACGTTGCCGGCCGAAGGTCTCGTGTTGGGTCGAAATGACCCGGGCCCTTTGGCCGGCGAAAATGCACGGGTTATCGCTTTGAAGAAGCTCACCTCGCTCCGAAAGCGCCAACGAAAGAACTTGAATGCCGCCGCCGGTTCCACCAATCCGCTGCTCGACCATGTTGTCGTCGTCCAGAACCGCATGGACTTGGCGGAACGCTGGCTGGTGGAGAAGAACTTGCAGGATGTATCCTTGGCGGGGACCTTTCCGACCCATGATTTTGGCCGTCAGATGGAAACGGCGGCGCGGTTCATCGCCGGCGGCAGCGCGGTTCCGGTAATCAAGTGCGCGCTGGGCGGGTTTGATACCCACGCCGGCCAACTGGGTCGCCACCGCCGGTTGCTGACACAGCTTGCGGAGGGCTTGAGCAGCTTCGCCCGGGCCATGAAGGGGGTCGGAATGTGGGACGATGTCCTGGTCATGACCTATGCGGAGTTTGGCCGTCGGCCCCGCGAGAACGCCAGCAGTGGCACAGATCACGGTACCGCGGCACCGCAACTGATCTTGGGCGGGCGCGTGCGCGGTGGCTTCTATGGCGAACAGCCGCCACTGGATCGATTGGAGGGACAGAACCTGGTGTACAGGCTCGATTTTCGCGCCCTTTATGCCACTGTAGCGCGGCGATGGTGGGGATTGGATGGGAAGTTCCTAGGACCTCGGATCCTGCCTATGATCAACTGAGATAACCAACGTCCTGGTCCGTGTCATTGCGGTTGGACGTGCTATATAGAGGATATGGACGATCCTTTTGACCTGACTGATGCTGACACGGTTCCGACGACGCCCCGGAGCGCTCCGCCGCCGGTGGCGCATCTGGAGCACCTGAACGAAACACAGCGCGAGGCAGTAGAAAGCGTCGACGGGCCGCTGTTGGTTTTGGCCGGCGCGGGCACGGGCAAGACCCGGGTGCTGACCACGCGGCTCGCCCATATCCTCATGCAGGGCAAGGCGCATCCAGGACAGATGCTGGCCGTTACCTTCACCAACAAGGCGGCATCGGAAATGCGGGAACGCGTGGCCGCCTTAGTTGGCCGTCCGGTGGAGGGCTGGTGGGTTGGAACCTTCCACCATCTGGGCGCGCGACTGCTACGCTACCACGCCGAGGCCGTGGGTTTGACCCCCAACTTCACGATCCTGGATCAGGATGATCAGGTGCGCCTCGTGAAGCAGTTCATGGATATCCACGAGATCGACGACAAGCGGTTCCCGGCGCGTTCCGTGGCCGGTTACATACAGCGCTGGAAAGACCGGGGGTTGATGCCAGACCGGGTGACCATGAACGAGGGCGCCGATCTGGACGATGGCCGCATCCTCAACCTCTATCGGGATTACCAGGCGCGTCTGCGGCAGGTAAACGCCGCCGATTTTGGTGATCTGTTGCTGCTCTGCATCGAGATGTTTCAGGCCCAACTGGAAATCCTGGACCGGTATCAGAGACAGTTCCGTTTCATCCTAGTGGATGAATACCAGGACACCAACGTGGCACAGTACCTTTGGCTACGGCTTTTGGCGCAGGGCCACAAGAACATCTGCTGCGTCGGAGATGACGATCAATCCATCTATTCCTGGCGCGGTGCCGAGGTCGGCAATATCTTGCGTTTCGAAGAGGATTTTCCGGGCGCCAAAACCGTGCGCCTGGAACGCAACTATCGGTCCACCCCGCATATACTGGCGGCCGCGTCTGGCTTGATCGCGCACAATGAGGACCGGTTGGGGAAGACGCTGTGGACCGACGTGAACGAAGGCGAACCGGTGCGTGTGCGCGGCGTCTGGGATGGCGAAGAAGAAGCCCGCGCCGTAGGTGAGGAAATCGAGGCCCTGCAGGCCAAGGGCCACAAGCTCAACGAGATTGCCGTCCTGGTCCGTGCTGGCTTTCAGACCCGTGAGTTTGAGGAACGCCTGATTACCATCGGCTTACCCTATCGGGTCATTGGTGGACCTCGGTTCTATGAACGCCAGGAAATCCGAGACGCAGTCGCCTATCTACGGGTCATCGCGCAGCCCAACGACGACTTGGCGTTCGAGCGCATCGTCAACCTCCCAAAACGAGGGATTGGCCAGGCGACCTTGCAACCCATTCACATGCTGGCCCGGGCAGACGGCATCTCGCTCACGCGCGCCGTCAAGA